>JAGZCC010000019.1 GCA_018369555.1 Thomasclavelia spiroformis | reverse complement strand
GTATCTTCCAAAAGGAAAATGCCAATAAAGCCCGAAAATATGGGATATATCGGCATTTACCAACTTATGAAAAGATAATCAGAAATTTAGTAAGTTTTTCACTTACAAAAACATAAATATCACATTCTTGTTTAACCAGCTCATTTAAAACATACATTGTTTTTTTTAAAGAACAAAATGATCCCGTAATGCCAATTCCAATCTTTTTATTCTTTAGCATAATTATCAACTACCCGTTTAATTGCTTTATATAAGGCTAACGCACTGCTTTGATAAGCATATTTTGTAGGAAGCTGTTTTAATAAATGATAATTAGCATCTTTCAATTCATTACGTAAACCATATGGTTTAGATGCAATATCATATATTTGACAATTTGGCGTTTTGGTCGCTAACATTTTTTCATCAATAATATTATCCGGAATAGTATTAATGATAAAATCAAATTCCTTTAATGATAATTTTTCTAAACGAAGATATTGATAACCATTCAAAATAATTTCATTTTGATAATGTCCTTTACGCGTTGAAACAGAAACATGAGCATTAAAACAGACTAATTTACGAGCCAAATCTTTTCCACAATTACCATAACCCAAAATTAAAATATTTGAATCATTCAAACTAATAGCATTATCAATAATCATGTAGGCAATCAAAGCTTCATCACTAATATAATTATTTTCTAAAACAAAAGTTTGATCACTATATAAATAACAATAATTAAAACCTTTAAGTTTACTTAAATACTCTAACCGGTGATTTTTAATCAATGTAAAAACAATACTTCCAAAAGCAAAATCATTTGACTGGTAACTTTTACCATCAACCCCTAAATAAACAGTCATACATGAAGGTATCTTTTCTAGACTATCAACTACCTCATATCCATCTTGTGTCATTAATTTAGCTAAATATTTACAGCGATTATCAATTTGATTAATATAAACTAACATATTCCACCTCTAATATAAAATATGATAATTATTTAGGTTTGTGACAAGCTCGATAAAAATCAATTTTGCAATTTTATTCCTATTTCTTCAGCCAGTATCCCTATAAGTATTTCAATCCGTTCATGTAATAAATCAATTGCCTGATTTAAAATTATTTTTTCATCTAAATTACAATCATACCCGCTTATTTCATACTGACATTTTGTAATTAAATAATCATAATCAGTATCCCCTACTTTAATCAAATAATTCAAATTTAATAAATTATGTTTATTATAATCATAACTCACTTTAATCTTAGCCTTTACATTTTCAAAATTGCTTTTTTTCACTTCATTTGTTTTGTTTGCATTAATATACAGTAATCTTGCATTCATCATTTTTCCTCCTCTTATTATCTTATACATATTAAAAATCATGTTTTCTTTTTTTATTTACATCTTTTTATCCTTTTATTAAAATATCATTGGAGGTATTTATGTATTATATTATTGCACTTTTTACTTTTGTTTTATCTTTACAAACTTCTTGGCTCTATAATAATTTCACTTATTTATCATATCAACCTACTCTACGAATTTATTTCCTTATCTGGATTACTGTTGTTGCAACGTTTTTATTAATTAAAACAATTAAATTATTAAAATATAGCTATATTACTAGATTGGATAAATTATTACTAGGTTTAAACTTCATTAGTATTTTATTAGGTAGTTATTTACCATATAATCCCAATAATACAAACATTTCATCATCTTTACATATTATTCTTTCAAGTGCTGCTTCATTATTATATTTAATAATAATTCAAATTATCATCAATCGATTGATCTTAAGTGATTACGATGCCTATAAACAAATAAACATAATTTATCATCGTTTAATTACAATATTAATAATGTTTATTGTTATGTTTGGAAGTATTAATACAATTATTGAATTATTTGTTCTTTTCACCATCTTATTCATTTTAAATAAAATTGAAAACACGCTGAAATTTTAACTAAGCTATTATAAATATTACATTCTATAATTAATTATTTGATAAAAGCTTAAATATTTTATATATCCCCAAATTGCCGATATCCCCTTATTTTCAAGGATTATCAGCTTTTTTTATTTCTTAAACCTGCACCAAACTAGATCTATACTATATAAAAATACTACTATTAAAATAAAGAAAAACACTTTAACTAATAAATTTATTTTCTAGACGTTCTATCTAATTACTTATATCCCATTTCCTCTACAATTTTCAATATTTCATTACAATCTTGTTCTAGACCACTTCCATAAACTACCGTATTATCTTTAAGTGCCACCATCTTATAAGTACCGCTAATAGTCATTTCAAAAACTTTACCGCCATGTTTTAACTTTCGTTCATACTTGGCTCTATCTTTTGATTCGAGATTTTGATTGAAATCATAAGATATTCGATTATAAACCCCATCTGTTGTTTTATCATCACGATATTCATAAAATTCAATCTTACTAGTCTCCTTTTTTCCTGAAGCTACATACATTAATTTATTTTCATCAAAAAACCAATAAGATGTAGACATATCTACAGTATCAAAACCTCGTTGTTCTAATAACTCCCTAACCTCTAAATGATCCATCAATTTTTCAACCATTTCTGATGTTGGGGGAACTTTTTTTATTTCTGTAATCATTGGCCATAATACATTTAAAACAAGTATCAAAAACAAAACAACTATAATAACTTTGAAAACACGTACTTTACTTATATGCTTACTTGCATAAGCTTTTTTATTATCTAAAAAATCTTCAACATTTAATTCTTCTTGAATCATACTTTCATCTTCTCTATAATTATCGGTTTTTATACCACTTGCATCATTGATTCTCTTTTTAAGAATATATATTTCGTAATTATAAAGATGCTTTTCATATTGAAATTGCCTAGTTATACCATTTTTATCTGTAAATAAAAAATAATCTCGATAAAATGTTGTGCCGACTGCTTTATTTTTATTTGTTGTTATTCTTTTTGTGATTTCATTGCAACTCACTATATCTGTATACTGATAGTATTTTTTATTAAACGGTCCTGTTTGAAAACTAAAACCCTCTCTATCTATTTTAATATCTAAATATTTATATCTGACAAACAAAAAAGCTATTACAAAAACGCAAGCTATTATCTCTACATATCTAAATATTAATATTCCTTGGACAAGGTATAATTTTCTGACAAAAAATTCAAATACCAATACTACAAATAAAATAACTATAGCACCTATAATATATGATTTACCATAATTCTTACCTGTTATTCGATAATAGTCAAAATCAATTTTTTCATCAAAAATAATATTTCTAGCTTCTATTTGATTTTTAAAAAATACAATAGCCTGATAATCACTTGTATAAAAAGGAAATTTTATAACTGTTCCATTAGTTAGTTTAAATGTACAATAATTTTCCCCACGGCCTGAACTTATCCATACTTGTCGAATATTTGAAAAACTATAGGTATGACCACCACCTAATCTTGTTTGATAATAAATTTCATTTTTGCTTATCAATACTTTAAATACAAGCACTCTATATAAAGCTATTAGCATAACGATAATTACCAAAAAATCTATAAAAGCCACAAAAATAAATGCTGCATTATTTAATTTATATAGCTCTAATGTTAATATTGAAAAAAGTATGCTTATAATTAAAGAAAAAAACAAACCTGGTTTTCCATTACTTAAGCGATATAACCATTTATTATTTTTATATTTATGCATAATCTAACACCTCACTTGATATTTCATTCATCTTTTTTCTTAAATTATCATTATCTTTATAACGGATGATAGCATTAGAAAATTGAGCAGTTATATTTTTTTAATCATTGAACAAAAAGATATATGTATTAATCATTATATCTAGGCCTTTGTTTTGTTGTAATACTTGATATTAAATTTCTAGCTTTATCTTAAATACAATAATGATGGGATATATTTTTTCATAAAAAAGGATAGTAAATTAGTGTTTATACTAATTTACTATCTGATTAAAACAAAATTTATAGTTATATGATTAATATTAAATATTTTCTTTTAAATAACGATATTGCATTCCTTCTTGAATAGTTGAACTATCAATAGCCAAAGCTTCTAAAATACAATAACTAAAAGCTAGCGATGCAGCAGGCCCTCTACCGGTAATTATATTTCCATCTTGATAAACTAATGTATCTTGATAAATTGCACTACTTAATTCTTTTTCAAACCCAGGAAAGCAAGTAACTTTTTTATCTCTAATTACTCCTGCTTTTTCTAAGACAATTGGTCCTGCACAAATTGCCGCAACTATTTTATTAGCGTTATTAAATTTTTGAATAAGTTCAATAACACGCTGATCATCTCTTAAATTTGTTGCTCCAGGCAATCCACCAGGAATCACTAAAGCATCATATGTTTCAATATTTTCGTCATATAAACAATCCATGATCACTTTTATATGATGTGAGCTCTCTACTTCTAACTTATCCATTCCTACCATTGTACATGTAACATTTGCACGAGTCATTACATCTACTACCGAAAGTGCTTCAAGCACTTCAAATCCTTCATGAAATAATACTGCTACTTTTTTCATTCTGTTTCCTCCTTGCATATTATTATTTTATCATCAAATTATTTAAATTGCATTATCAATGATTGAAAAAAAGATTATATAGTAATATAATTAGCGTGTTATTAACATAAAGACTTAGTAATGACAAGGCATTAACTATTTATTATGGAATAACAAATATATTATAGACACCGTATCTAATGAACGGTAGTGGAGGTAAAAATGAAAAATAAAAAAACAAAAGATCTTATCTTGTACGCAATGTTTATTGCAATTGAAATGTTGCTGGTATTCATTCCTTTTTTAGGATATATCCCAATTGGCCCTTTACGTGCAACTACATTACATATTCCTGTTATCATTGCGGGAATTATTTTAGGAAAAAAAGGTGGAATGCTTATTGGACTTGTTTTTGGGTTAAGTAGTTTATTTTATAATACAATTAGTCCAACTGTTACTTCATTTGTTTTTTCACCATTTATTAGTGGTAGTATTTTAAGTGCTGTGGTTGCTATTGTTCCTAGGGTATTAATTGGCTTTTTTGCAGGAGCTATCTTTGAACAGTTTTGTAAACATAAATGGAATCAATATGTTGGAATTATAATTTCTGGATTAGTTGGTTCTTTAACTAATACAATTTTGGTTCTGTCTGGAATATATTTTATTTTTGGACAAAGTTATGCTCAAGCTATTGGTCAAGATTTTAATTTATTAATGGCTTATTTGATTGGAATTATTACTAGTAGTGGGATTTTAGAAGCAGTTGTAGGTACAATTATTTCTTTAATGGTATGTAAACCATTACTAGTATATACAAAGAAAGGAATGTAAGTATAAATGAAAACAATAGTTGTAGGAATAAGTGGTAGTATTGCTGCTTATAAAGCATGTGATGTGGTTAGAGCATTGATAAAAAAGGGTTATGATGTTGAAGTAATAATGTCAAATAATGCGACTAAATTCATTAGTCCTTTAATGCTAGGTGCATTGATTAATAAACCTGTATTAGTCGATGATTTTGATGATGACGGTTATCAAATCAAACATATTAGCTACGCTAAAAAAGCTGATTGTTTTATCATTGTTCCTGCAACGGCTAATATTATTGGTAAAATAGCTAATGGAATTTGTGATGATGTGTTAACTTCTACATTTATTGCAGCAACTTGTCCAAAGTTAATTGCTCCTGCGATGAATGTAAATATGTATGATAATTTAGCTACTCAACGTAATATCGAAAGATGTAAAACTTACGGTATTAAATTTGTAGAACCTGGATATGGATTACTTGCCTGCGGTGATATGGGCCGAGGTAAATTATCAGATTTAGAGCACATTTTAACAATGATCGATTATTGTTTAAGTGATAAACCATTAAAAAATCAACGGGTTTTAATTACTGCTGGCCCTACTCAAGAACCATTGGATCCAGTTAGATATATTACTAATCATTCTAGCGGAAAAATGGGTTATGCTCTTTGTAAACGAGCTTTTGAAATGGGAGCTAAAGTTACTTTGGTTACTGGTCCAACTACGCTCAAACATCCTTATGGTATTAAGGTTATTGAGGTTGAATCAGCTTTAGAAATGTTTGATGCTGTCAAAGATAATTATCAAAAACAAGATTTTATTATTAAAGCTGCTGCAGTTGGAGATTATCGAGTTAAAGAAATTGCTAGTGAAAAAATAAAAAAAGCTGGTGATGTTTTAAAGCTTGAATTAGTTAAAAATGATGATATTTTAGCTTATTTAGGACGTCATAAGACTAATCAAATTCTATGTGGCTTTGCAATGGAAACTAATAATTTAGTTGAATTTGCAAAACAAAAATTTATTAACAAAAATTGTGATTTATTGGTAGCAAATAATCTAAAAGAGCCGGGAGCTGGATTTAAAAATGATACTAATAAAGTTACTTTTATAAGTAAAGATACTATTGAAGAAATTGAATTAATGACAAAAAGTGAATTGAGTGATTTAATTTTAAGAAAATTAATTAAAATTAAGGAGGCAAAATAGTGTTAATAGTTATTGATATTGGTAATACCAATATTACAATGGGGTTAGTTGATAATGATGAAATAATTGATAATTATCGCTTAACAACTAAATTAGAACGAACTTCTGATGAGTATGGTTTTATGTTATTGAGTTTTTTAAATGCGTCTAATATAAAGGTTAAAGAAATCGAAGACGTAATTATTGCTTCAGTTGTTCCAAAAATAATGTATTCATTTAGTAATTCAATCAAAAAATATTTCAATAAAGAACCTATCATTATTGGTCCTGGAATCAAAACAGGAATTAGAATTAAAATTGATAATCCAAAAGAGTTAGGTGCCGATCGTTTAGTTGATGCTGCGGGAGCTTATTATATTTATGGTGGTGCCTGTTTAGTTATTGATTTTGGAACAGCTACTACTTTTGATGTAGTTAGTGAAGATGGTGATTTTTTAGGTGGTGCTACAGCCCCTGGAATTGGAATTATCAATAATGCCCTTTCAGGTCAAACGGCCAAACTACCAGAAATTGAAATTAGAAAGCCTAAAAATATTATTGCTAAAAACACCGTTAACAGCATGCAAGCCGGAATTGTTTATGGCTATGTTGGTTTAACTGAAAATATTATTAGAACCATCAAAAAAGAGTATGGTAAGGATCTTAAGGTTATTTCTACAGGTGGACTTGGTAGAATTATTTTCAATGAAACTGCTATGATTGATGTTTATGATCCTGATCTTACTTTTAAAGGTTTAAAAATTATCTATGATAAATATAAAAAAAAAAAATAAAATGACACTTCAAATCAAGTGTCATTTTATTTTTATCAACTATATAAATTATTTATGTATCAAAATTCTTTTCAATTTTATTTAGGGTATAAATAATTAAGCCCTTATTATCCGCTTGATACATCAAAATTATATCTACAAGCTCAATATTACGCACTTTTAATTCTTTCTCTAACCATTTTTCATCTTTATTTATTTTTTTTAAATTATCAAAATAGATATGTCCCTCTTTAACTAATAAAGTAGGTAGATTAACTTTATTAACTTTTATTTGCATATCATCAACTATTACTGGCCGATAGCGTTCTTTTGGAAAAAAACTAAATCGACCATTGCTTTCTAGTACAACTGTTTGTAACTCATTTAAATCAAAATATCCTGCAATTCTGCATTGCATTAAAAACTCATCAAGATCAACTTTAGCTTTTTTTAATTCACTAAAATATATACGATCATTTTCGTATAAAACAACAGCATAACCATCGATAATCTTTCTAAGTTTTAATGATTTAGCTGTTATTTTAGATAAACAAATAATAACGATTGCATAAACAATCATCGCAACTAATGGTTGTAAAATATTATCCATACCTGCCATAACTAATTCACTGGCAATACTTCCAATTGTTATCCCATTAATATAATCATACATATTTAATTGTGTAACTTGTCGATATCCCATTAATTTAGTAATAACAAATAAAACTACTAATGAAAAAAGTGACATAAGAATATATTCTATTATTTGCATAACATCACCACTAATAGTATACCTAGTATATAAAAAAATAAACGAAAAGATTTTAATCCTTTTCGTTTACATACGCACTTATAATTTCACCAATATATACACAATGATAATCTTTTTCTGGATAGTATTTGCTGTCTAATTCATCATCAATAAAGCCATCCGGTATTATCTTACCATCATACAACTTTTTACAAATAAAAGTCATTTTTCCTTCATTAAAAGTTGGTTGATTTTCAACCATTTCGATTTCAAAACCAACTTCACCAATCTTATCTCCATCACGGCCTGATTTACTTCCTAAAATACCAAGCTCTTTTTTATAACCTTCAAAAAAAGTTAAGGTAAAATAATCATTTGCATCAACAAATTCTTTTGTATAACGCTGTGGTCGAATATAAACAGTAACTACATTTTTATTCCAAATAACACCAACCCCACCCCAAGAAGCTGTCATTGTATTAACTTGGTCATTTTTTAATGCACTAATTAATAACCAATCTTTTCCAATTGTTTTAAATGGATTTAAAACAATTTCATCAACATTCAATTTTTTAAAACTCATCTTGACCCTCTTTTCTTAACTTAAAAAACAAATTTAATCCCTTTTTAACTAAATTAATTTCAGGTACTCGATATGTCCAATTAACATCATTAACTTCACCTGGAACATTGAACCTTTGATCATTATTCACTTCCAACAAATCCCAAATTGGAATGATTACATCACTAGCATCAGAATGTAAACAATAATGAATAATGGCTTGATTTAAAGGTAAGTTATTTTTAAAATAACTTTTATAGCTTTCAATTTGATAATTATCCAATTTTTCTATCCACCCCATAAGAGTTTCATTATCATGTGTTCCTGGATAGAAAAAACAATCTCCAACTTTCTTAAGTTCATCAATTGACATAAATTGAAAAACCTTCATTCCTTTTAATCCATAATAATCTTTAAGATCTATAACTTCTTTCCTTAAATAGCCTAAATCTTCTGCAACTAACTCAATATCTCCTAATTTATCATATAAACAATCAAATAACTCATATCCTGGTGCATAACGCCAATATCCATTAGCTGCTGTTGAAAAATTCGATGGAATATCCCAATAAGAATCAAAAGCCCGAAAATGATCAATTCTTGTAATATCAAAAATTTTACTCGCCCAACCAATTCGATTAATCCAAAAATCAAAATCATGCTCTTTTAAATAATCCCAATTATAAATTGGATTACCCCAATATTGCCCTGTTTCACTAAAATAATCAGGTGGAACACCTGCAACATCAGTTGGATAACCATCCTTATTAAGTAAAAATGTGTCATTATCTAACCATACTTCAACCGAACCATGATCTACATAAAATGGCATATCACCTATAATTTTTATTCCTTTTTCATTTGCATACTGTTTTAATGCAAACCATTGTTTATAAAAAATATATTGAACAAATAGATAATATCCAATTTCCTTTTGATATAGTTCTAAGTTGACTTGATAATGTTTAGGATAATTTTTATAATCTTTTGCCCATGATGCCCAATCAAAAGTTCCATTTATTGAAGCAAGTGTACAAAAAATTGCATAATCCAACACCCAAGGAGATCTTTTTAAAAATTCTTGATATTCATCATTCTCCTTAAAATTCTTATATGCTTTTAATAAATATTTATGCTTAAATTCTCTAACTTTATCATAATATACTACACTACTATTACTTAAAAAAAACTCAACTTCATTTAATAAATTCATATCTACTAATTGATTTAAATCAATATATATTTCATCACCAGCATATGTACTAATTGCTCGATAAGGAGAATTAGCTTGATACGAGGGATGAAATGGTAAAATTTGTAAATAATCCACTCCATTTTGCTTTAATAAATCAATAGTTTTATATGCATTTTTTCCAAAATCACCAATTCCAAAATCAGAAGGAAAACTCGATAATGGAAATAATACTCCTGTTTTCATATTAATACCCTAAATCTTCATTTACAATAATCACTTTAATTCGACCTGCGTTAACCTGATATCCTAATTTAACATAACTGCTACAAATACGATCAGCTGATAAACAATTTTTACATTCACCAGTTTTAACACAAGGTGTTTGCTTATGCAGACGAACTGCATTTGCAGGGGCACTAATTGTTTTAATGTGATTAATTGCTTCATTTTCAGTTTCAAAAACTTTATTTTTTCCAGCTACAACAATTACTTCTTTTGGGCCATAAATCATTGCTGCAACACGATTACCAGTTCCATCTATATTATACAAATGTCCATCTGTAGTTAATGCATTAGTACTTGTAATAAAAATATCACTTGTAAATGCTTTTTTAAATATATCGTTTAATTCCTCTCTAGTTAAACCTTCTTGATAACGATCGTTATATACTACATCACTTTTTTTAATTAAATCAATAACCCCAGTTTCAAATAAAGTCATTGATCCGCCAACTGAAACAGTTTTTTGATTAGATAAATATCTTTTTAAATAATTATGTAACTGTTCAAAGTTTTCAACAAAAGTAATTTGCATGTTATTTTGATTAAATGCTTTAATCATTCGATCTTCTCTAATTCTAATAATTTCTTGTAAATTTTTATCCATAATTGTAAGTCCTTTCAAAACATCTATAATACTATTATATTATTTGTTTACAAAGAAATCAATAAGGCAATATGATAAACAATAAACGCAACGATATATGCAATTGTTGTTTGATATAAGGCAGTTAAAATTGCTTGATAAAGAGAGCCTAATTCCCTTTTAGTTGCCGCAAACGCTGCAACACAAGGCATATATAAAACGGTAAAAGTTAAAAAAGCAAATGCACTAGCTGGTGTCAACAACATATGCAAAGACTGATATAGAGCATCAGGTGTTGATGAATTGGTTAATACTGATAATGTTGAAACAACTGATTCTTTAGCAGTAATTCCTGTGATTAATGAAGTTGATAAACGCCAATCTGAAAATCCTAATGGTTCAAAAATAAAAGCTAATTTACTACCAATATACGCTAAAATACTATCAGAACTATCACTTACCATTTCAAATCTAAAATTAAAGCTTTGTAAAAACCAAATCAATAAAGAAGCTACAAAAATAATTGTAAAAGCTTTTTTCAAAAAATCCTTTGCTTTTTCCCACATATGCATAATAACATTTTTAGCAGCCGGTATCCGGTAACTTGGTAATTCCATAATAAAAGGAATAGGATCTCCAGGAAAAACTGTAGCCTTTAATAACAAAGCTGAACAAATTGCCACTAAAATTCCAATACAATAAATTGTAATCATTACTAACGGGGCTTTATTGCTAAAAAATGCTGCAATAACCATCCCATAAATCGGTAATTTAGCACTGCATGACATAAAAGGTGTAACAATAATTGTCATTTTACGATCACGCTGTGAGGATAATGTTCTAGCTGCCATAATCGCCGGAACTGAACAACCAAAACCAATTAACATTGGGACAAATGATTTACCTGATAGACCAATTTTTCTTAATAATTTATCCATGACAAAAGCAACTCTAGCCATATAACCACTATCTTCAAGTAATGATAAAAAGAAAAATAAAACAACTATTAACGGTAAAAATGAAAGCACACTCCCTACTCCTGCAAATACACCATCTTGTAATAAAGAAATCAACCACGAAGCAACATCTTGATTTTTTAAAAAATTAATAATTGTATTCGTAATAAAATCAATTCCACTTTCCATTAATGACTGTAAAGGGGCTCCAATCACATTAAATGTTAAAATAAAAATCATTAACATTATTAAAATAAAAATTGGGATACCAAAATATTTATGAGTTAAAATTGCATCAATTTTTTCTGACCTTAATTGACTATTTGTTTCCTGTTCTTTAAATACAGTTTTACTAGTAATACTTTCAATTGTCTGATATCGCATCTCTACTAATGCCGCATCTTTATCCAAGCCTTCTTTTTGTTCCATATCTTTAATAATATGATCAATAATATGCAATTGATGTTCATCCAGCTGTAATTGTTTTATAATATCTTCATTACCTTCAATTACTTTAGTAACTGCAAAACGATTAGGTAAATTTGTTTTATTAATATTTTCTTCAATCAAATGACTAATTGAGTGAATTGCTTTATGAATTTCTCCACTACATAAATCTAGATGAAAACAGTTTTTTTCTATTAAAGTTTCCTCAAGCGCTTCAATCAATGCTTCAATTCCTTCATTCTTACTTGCAGAAATTGGGATAACTTTAATCCCCAAAGCATCTTGTAAACCATCAATATCAATACAATTACCACTATTAATTACTTCATCCATCATATTTAATGCTAAAATCATCGGGATATTCAATTCTAATAACTGCATTGTTAAATATAAGTTTCTTTCGATACTTGTAGCATCAATAATATTAATAATCATAGATGGTTTTTCTTGGATTAAAAAATCAGTTGAAACGATTTCTTCCATAGTATATGGAGTCAATGAATAAATACCGGGTAAATCAACTAATTTAATATTTGGATGTCGTTTGATCATTCCTGATTTTTGCTCAACTGTAACTCCTGGAAAATTTCCAACATGTTGATTTGAACCAGTTAAAGCATTAAATAAAGTTGTTTTTCCACAGTTTTGGTTACCAATCAATGCAATTGTTTTATTTACCATCATCGATCACCTCAATTTCAATCATCGCTGCATCATCTTTTCTAATTGTTAAAACATAACTACGTAAATATAATTCAATTGGATCTTTCATAGGCGCAACCTTACGCACTTTGACAATTGTTTTAGGGGTTAACCCCATTTCTAACAACCGTCTTCTAAGTAATCCTTCACCATGAACTACTGTAATTTTTCCACTCATCCCCGGTTCTAATTTATCTAATGTCATAAAATCCCCCTTTATAATTTAAATATTTCTAAATCATCTGGTACATAAATATTACCATTAAAATATAATTTAGCTTCATTTGTATATAATTGTTTACGTTTTTCTAAATTCGTTTCTTCACTATGATACAATATCAAGTTTTTAACTTCTAATGAATCAGCTATCAAACTTGCATCTTTAACAGTTGAATGATGTTTTTCATAGGGTTTGAAAATATCTTTTTGTTTATCTAAACAAAAAGCTTCACACAATAACCATTTGGCTTTATATGCATATTGATAACACGCTTCATGATACGGTTCATCACCTAAACATGTCAGTTTTCCATCTTCTAATGCGATATTAAAACCAAACTGTTTGATTTTAGTTGAATGAATATCAAAAAAGGTTATTACGTGATTTAAAATAATTAAAGATTGACCATCTTTTACTTCATTGATAAAAATACGTTGATCAATTAAATTATATAGTTTTTCTTGTACTGTCAATTTAATAATTATTTTAAGCGTATCAACCAATTCATCATGACAATAGATTTGAAAATTACCATCATATTGATCATTTATTATCATTGTTGCAATCATCCTAAAAACCCAAACAGTCCCAAGAACATGATCACTATGACTATGTGTAACAATCATATATTTTATTAATTTTAAATCAATTTGTGCCAAATCTAATTGCTTTAAAATACCATTGCCACCCCCTGCATCAACAAGTAAATATTCATTTTTATCTTTTAATGCAAAACAAGTATTATAACAATTTTTAACACCTGCATTTCCAGTTCCAAGTATTATTAATTTCTCCATAAAATCCTCCAAGTCAAATTATACAACAAATTATTAAAACTTTATAGTTAAATTAATCAAACATTTTTTTACTTATAATAATATATAATAAAAATATAATCTTGTATACATTATTTAGAAATAATGATAAAGTGATTATATATAAAAATATTATATATGAGGTGTTATTATGAAAAAATTATTAGTTGTAATTGATTATCAAAATGATTTTGTAAGTGGCAGTTTAGGTTTTGAACAAGCAAGAGATATTGAAGGCTATTTAGTTGAATTAATCACTAAATATCACGACCATCATGATGATGTTATCTTTACCTATGATACACACGACGATAATTATTTAAATACTAATGAAGGTAAAAATTTGCCGATTGCACATTGTATTGAAAATAGTGATGGTTGGCAATTATATGGAAAGGTTAATGATTTAGCTAGTAATGATAAAAAAATAAAAAAGAATACTTTTGGTTCTTTAGAACTTGGAAATTATTTAAAAGACAAAAAATATGATGAAATTACTATTGTTGGTGTCGTTTCTAATATCTGTGTCATTTCTAATGCAGTAATTATTAAAGCGGCATTACCAAATACTAGAATTGTCGTTGATCATCAAGGAATTGCTAGTAATAATTTATCATTACAGCAAAAAGCTCTTGAAATTATAAAAAATTTACATATTGACATAAAATAATTAATTGCATCTTGTAACCCGCCTTAAATAAGAGTATACTTATAAATAACTTAAAGGGGGTAGTTAAGAGTGGAAATTAAAATTGAAAGAGCTAAGACGCTTAAAGTTAAACCAGATCAAAATAATCTAGGTTTTGGAAATTATTTTACTGATCATATGTTTATGATGGATTATACTGAAGGTGTTGGTTGGCATGATGCTAGAATCGTTCCTTATGCACCTATTCCAATGGATCCAGCAACAATGGTATTACATTATGCCCAAGAAACATTCGAAGGTTTAAAGGCATATCGTAACCCCAAAGGTGAAATAACATTATTTAGACCTGAAATGAATGCACGAAGAATGATTAATTCAAATAAACGTATTTGTATGGCAGAATTACCAGAAGATATGTTTGTTGAAGCAGTTGAAGCAATTGTTAAATATGAACAAGATTGGATTCCAACTGCAAAAGATACATCTTTATATATTCGTCCATTTATGTTTGCAAGTGAAGCAGGTGTAGGCGTACATCCGGCTAAATCTTATACATTTGTCATTATTTTATCACCGGTTGGTAATTATTATCCTGAAGGTGTAAATCCTGTAAAAATTTGGGTTGAAGATGAATATGTTCGTGCTGTAAAAGGTGGAACAGGCTTTACAAAATGTGGTGGGAATTACGCTGCAAGTATTGCTGCTCAAGTTAAAGCAGAATCCCATGGTTATACACAAGTATTATGGTTAGATGGGGTACATCGTAAATATGTTGAAGAAGTTGGAACTATGAATGTTATGTTTGTAATTGATAATACTGTAGTTACTGCACCACTTGAAGGTTCAGTATTACCAGGGGTTACTCGTGATTCAATCATTCACATTCTTAAAGATTGGGGATATAAAGTAGAAGAACGTGAATTAAGTATTGATGAGTTGATGGAAGCCGGACGTAATGGTAAGCTTAGTGAAGCTTTTGGAACAGGAACTGCTGCCGTTATTTCACCAGTTGGTCAATTATGTTATAAAGGTGAAGAAGTTGTTATTAATGACTTTAAAACCGGTGAATTAACACAAAAATTATATGATACTTTAACTGGTATTCAATGGGGACGTTTAGAAGATAAATACGGTTGGGTTCGCTATATTAAATAAATAAAAGTGCTAAATTCTTAAATTGGATTTAGCACTTTTTTAATTTACTTTCTTTTATCTAACGGTACATATTCATGTGTTTCACCAACATATTTAGCTGCTGGTCGAATAATTCTACCAGAATATAATTTATTTTCAATATTATGAGCTAACCAGCCTACTGTACGTGCAACCACAAACATTAATGTATATAATTCACGAGGAATTGATAACATATCATAAATCAAACCACTATAAAAATCAACATTTGCACAAACAGTAATTCCCTTGCGTTTTTTTATCGCCTTAATTGCAGCTTGTTCAAATCGATAGTAAAAATCAAATTCTTTATCTCGTCCCTTTTCTTTAGCTAATTCCTTACACTGTTGTCTTAAAATAACACAACGAGGATCACTAATTGTATATACAGCATGACCAATACCATAAATCAAACCGCTTTTATCATTAAATTGCTTATCTAAAATTTTATTAACAATATTTTCAATTGCTTGATCAGTAGCCTCAATCCCTATTTCATCGATTGCAAGAAGCATTTGTTGCATTACCGCCAAGTTAGCACCACCATGCTTCGGTCCTTTTAATGAACCAATTGCCCCTGCAAAACTGGAATAAATATCAGTTCCTGTAGAACTAATAACAACATTAGTAAAAGTAGAATTATTTCCCCCACCATGATCTGCATGTAATACCAAACACATATCTAAAACTTCTGCTTCTTTTTGAGTAAATTGCTTATTATCTCTAAGTAGGTATAAAATATTTTCAGCTATTGATAAATCATATCTAATTTGATGAATATATAAACTTTCTTTATCAAAATAATGCACTTTACTTCGATAAGCATAACACACAATTAATGGTATTTTAGCAATTAAATTTAGACCTTTATACATCATTTCTTTAGGACTAACATTATCTGGATCATCATCATATGAATATAACATCAAAACTTCCTGTTGTAATTTATTCATTAAATTCTTTGAAGGAAAGCCCAATATTTTCGACTCTAAATAATTTGGCGGTAATTCATAATATTTAGACATTTCATCTTTAAATTTATTTAATTCTTCTTCATCAGGTAAATATCCAAACAAAATCAAAAAACATGTCTCTTCAAATAAAAATCTTTGATGTGATTTTCTTTTATTAATAATATCACTAACATTAATTCCCCGATAATACAATTCACCATGACAATCTATTTTTTTACCATCAACTCTTTTATACCCCACAACATCTGATATTTTAGTCAAACCAACGAGAACTCCGGTACCATCTTCATTTCTTAAACCTTTTTTTACATCATATTTTGAATAGAGCTCATTATCTATACGATATTCATCTTTTCTAACCTTTTTTAGAAAACCATTAATAAACTCACTCATATATACACCCCCTAAACTTTATGTGTATTATATCATTATTTGGTATAATTGTATACAATCTTCCTTGAATTTAAAATTAACAAATGCACTAATTCAAAATAAATATTGTTTTTTAGCCCTTATAAGTAACATAATTGTTCTTTTTATTTAATATTAAAAAATATCACCCCTTTTATTTTTTAACATTAAATATCTTATCTACTTATCATTTAACAGCTTTAAGATAATAAAATATTTTTTAAAACAACAAATTCTAGATAATTTTATAACGTTAGGAATTTTCAACATCTCGATATTTTTATTTTAATAATGTGTTATTTTAACAATTATTTATATTCCTGAGGTTGTTTAATTAATTCAATTAAGCTAAAATTAATATAGAGGCGATATTATGGAAAAAAAATTTAGCGGTTTAAGTGATCAAGAAGTTACTCAAAGAATTAATGAAGGAAAAGTTAATAATGTTGATAACAAAATCACTAAATCTTACAAAGAAATTTTAATTAATAATACAGTTACTTTTTTCAATATGATTAATGTTACTTTATTAGTATTACTGATATTTGTTGGTTCATATAAAAATACCTTATTTTTCTTAGTCATTATTATTAATACAATCGCCGGCATATATCAGGAAATAAAAGCAAAAATCACCTTAGATCGACTTAAGATCATTGTTACTTCTAAAATTGATGTCATCCGTAATGGTATAACAAAGACGATTGCAATCGATGAAATTGTTTTAGATGATTATTTGATTTTACATACTGGTATGCAAATACCATCAGATAGTATTTTAGTTGATGGTTATATTGAAGCTAATGAGGCTTTATTAACCGGCGAAGCTGATCCAATTTTAAAACAGATTGGTGATAAACTTTTTTCAGGAAGCTTTGTTACTGCTGGTAAAGGAATATGTAAAGTTATTCATGTAGGTGATGATAATTATACTAATAAGATTGCTAATGAAGCAAAAAAATTAAAAAAACATGATTCAAAATTGAATCAAAGTTTAAATATGATTTTAAAATATATAAGTATTATCATTATTCCCCTAGGTTTATTATTATTTTTAAAGCAATATTTATATGGTAATTTAAGTTTTAATGATGCAATTGTTAGTACTGTTGCTGCAATTATTGGAATGATTCCTGAAGGACTGGTGCTACTTACAAGCATCGCTTTAACCATCAGTGTTCTCCATCTTGCAAAGCAAAAAACTTTGGTTCAAGAACTATTTTGTATTGAAACTCTTGCTCGAGTAGATACTTTATGTCTTGATAAAACTGGAACAATTACTGAAGGAACAATGAAAGTTGAATTTGATGTTAAAATATGTAATGTTGATATTGATGAAATTATCGGTAATCTAATTAATTCTTCAACTGATGAAAATGTTACTTCTAACGCTTTAAAAAAACATTACTCTAAAGTATGTAATTATAAATTATGTCATAATATTCCTTTTAGTTCTGATCGTAAATATAGTGGCGCATCATTTTATCAAAAAGGAACTTATTATTTAGGCGCATATCAATTTTTATTTCCTCAAGGAAATGACGATCTAGAAACATTATGCAATAAATATGCTGATGATGGTTATCGTATTTTAGTTTTAGCACATAGTAATGAAGTAATGCAAAAAGATGATCTGCCTTTGGATTTAACCCCTTATGGCATTATTGTTTTAAGTGACGTAATTAGAAAAGATGCCAAAGAAATTCTTGCTTATTTTGATAAACAAGGGGTTGATTTAAAAGTAATATCTGGTGACGATCCACTTACAGTTAGCGCAATTGCAAAAAAAGCTGGTTTAAAAAATGCTAATCATTATATTGATGCATCAACTTTAAAGACACCCCATGACCTTGAAAATGCTCTTAAAAGTTGTTCAGTCTTCGGTCGTGTAACACCACAGCAAAAAAAAGAAATGGTTTTAGCTTTAAAACGTCTTGGTCATACTGTAGCAATGAGTGGTGATGGAGTTAATGATGTTTTGGCCTTTAAAGAGGCAGATTGTTCAATTGCAATGGCAGCAGGTAGTGATGCAGCTAAAAATGTTGCTAATTTAGTATTATTAGATAATAATTTTAGTGCTATGCCTCATATTGTTAATGAAGGAAGACGTGTTATTAACAATATTACAATGTCAGCATCAATGTTTTTAATTAAAACTATTTTTTCTATAATAATTTCTATTGCCACTATCTTTTTAGGACAGGCTTATCCATTTGAACCGATTCAGCTTTCTTTAATTAGCACTTGTGGAGTAGGAATTCCAACATTCTTTTTAACATATGAAGCTAATTTTGAACATGTAAAGGGTAATTTTTTAAGTACTGTTTTAGAAAAATCATTTCCTTTTGCATTGACAATTGCTATTGGAGCAGCAACGATCACTAACATTGGATTGTATTTAGATTATAATCCTTTAATGTTGGCAACGATATGTATTTTATTTACTGGTTGGAATTATTTACTTGCATTATTAAAAATATATCGTCCTTTAACATTATATCGTAGAATCGTTATTTATATTACTCAGTTACTTTATTTTATCTTGATGCTAATTGGTCAACAATTATTTGAATTAACTGATATTAGTTTTAATTGGTTAGTTGTTTTATTAGCTTTAATTGTATATTCTTCGTTGTTTATTGATTTTTCTAGTTATATATTTAAACAAATAAAAAAATTTTATATTAGACATAAAAAATTAAAATAATATTTTAAAGGAGAGCTCTTATGTATGAAAAAATAAAATCACTAGCAAAACAATATTACCCTGAAACAGTTGCTATAAGAAGAGATTTTCATAAATACCCTGAACAAGGTTGGTTAGAAATGCGTAGCGCCTCTTTAATTGCTAAAAAACTAGAAAAACTAGGCTATCAAGTATTAATTGGAAAAGAAATAATGTGTGAAGACTATCGGATGGGAGTTCCTGATCAAGAAGTACTTGATAGCAATTATCAACGAGCTATCTTGCAAGGAGCCGACCCTTACTATATAAAAAAAGTAAAAGATGGTTTTACAGCAGTGGCAGGGATTTTGAAAAATGGTAATGGTCCTGTTGTTGCAATTAGATTTGATATGGATGCATTATGTATTGAAGAAGATGATTCAACTACTCATAATCCGGGCAAATTGGGGTTTCTTTCATGTAATAAAGGTACTATGCATGCTTGTGGCCATGATGGTCATGCAGCAATTGGTTTAACTGTTGCTAAAATTTTAAGTAATATTAAAAATAGCCTTCAAGGAACAGTAAAGCTTATTTTTCAACCAGCTGAAGAAGGTGTCAGAGGAGCTAAGAGTATTTGCAAAAGCGGGATTTTAAAAGATGTTGATTATATTTTTGCTGGTCATATTTGGCAACAAAGAGCAAATGAAGATTATGACATTTATTTAGGAATGAATGAAACTTTTGCAACAACTAAACTCGATGTTATTTATCATGGTGTTTCTTCTCATGCGGCAGGAATGCCTCAATTTGGAAGAAATGCTTTATTATCAGCATCATCTTGTATTTTAAACTTACATTCAATTCCTCGAAATAGTGATGGTTGTACAAGAATAAATGTTGGTACAATTAGTGCTGGCACTAGCCGTAATGTTGTTCCTGAAACTGCTATGTTAGAAATTGAAGTACGTGGCGCAACTACTGAATTGAATAATTATATGGAAGTCTATGCCCGAGATGTTATTCGTGGAGCAGCTTTAATGCATGATACAATTGTTGAAATAAAACAAATGGGTAAAGCCTATTCTCTTGATTGTGATAAGGAAATGATGGATATTATTGATCATGTATGCAGTGAGCATTTAAAAGAAATTAAAGTAGCCCCAGATTATTTAAGTCCTTTAGATGGCAGTGATGATTTTTCTTATATGATGTCTGCAGTTCAAGCACATGGAGGAATTGGTACTTATATGAAATTAACAACCAATCTTTGTGCCTCTCCACATAATTGTGCTTTTGATTTTGATGAAAAAGTTTTACTAACTGGTACAACTATTTATAGTTGTATTGTATATTATTTATTACACAAATAAATCGTACGAATAATCGTACGATTTTTTACATTATCTTTTATTTGTTTCAAAAAAATTCATAAAATTATCAACGGCGTTATTAATATCATCACCTAATTGTGTTTTAAATTCATCAAAATCATATTTACCATCATTTATAATATCATCTAATTCATCATCGTTTGCATTATATACTTCTTTAGCATATTCTTTAGTTTGATGTGCTAAATTTCTAATTGTATCTTCGTCTCCTACTTGGCCTTTATCTGCAGCCATTTCTAAATAATTTGCATGTTCATATAATTTTTTTGCAGTTTCTTTATTTTTTACATTATCAAGATTTTCATTAATATAAGTTACCGCCTCACTTACATCAGTTTTATTTACTTCATAATCATTATTAAATTTATTTGTTATTTTTTTATCAATTTCTTTTAAATCATTATCAGTAAAGTTTTCGTTTGCATTATTAGTTTGATCTGCCTGATTAGATTGATTAGTATCATCAGTACCTTCTTTACTACACCCTACTAACGTAAAACAAAATGAGCATACTAATGTTAGACACAATAAATATTTAGTTATTTTTTTCATTTATATAATCTCCTTATCATAATTTATATTATTATTTTTAACCAATCTTAGTTTTTTAAACCAAAAATATTGTATAATATACTAGGTGATTAAAATGAAAGAAAAACAACTAGATTCCTTATTAGAAAATATTAATTATGAAATATCTATTCTTGCCAATACAAGCGCATTTATTAAACAAGAATTTAAAGATGTATCTTGGGCTGGCTTTTATTTAAATCAAAATGAGCAACTAATTTTAGGACCATTTCAAGGTTTAATTGCTTGTACATTAATTCCATTTAACAAAGGTGTATGTGGTGCTTGTGCCACTAGTAGAAAAACCATTTGTGTTGAAAACGTTCATGAATTTCCTGGACATATTGCTTGTGATAGTGCAAGTAATAGTGAAATTGTACTACCAATTATAATTGATAATGATTTATACGGTGTATTAGATCTTGATTCTACTAGCTATAATCGTTTTGAAAAAGATGATCAAATCATTTTAGAAAAACTAGTAACTATTTTAGTTAAACATTTGAAAAGAATTCGATGTTAAAAGGTAAATTGTGCTTTAAGCATAATTTACCTTTTAGCTTTTTTTATCAAACTTATGTTTACATTTTGGACATGTAATGGTAATTTTACCGCGCCCTCTTGGTACTCTTACCATTTGTTTACAGCTTGGACATAAAAAATATTTATGTTCTCTATCTTGTTGATTATTCCTAATAAGAGTATACCTTCTTTTTATTGGATTAATTAATGATAAAAATTTTTCATTTTCTTGTCTACGTCGATAAATATTTCGTGAATATGTTCTAAATAAATAATACAATAAAACTAGCCAGATAATTATAACTAAAAATGGTTCTTTAATAAAAAACACATACAAAAGTAACAAAATAAGTGTTAAAACAACTAAAAATATATTAAATTGATCACTACCATATCGTCCACTCATAAATTTTATTAAAGAATTTTTAAACTTATTCATCATCTTCCCTCTTTTCATCTTCACATACTAAAATAATACTAATAAATTATGAATTCATTATTACTTTTTCTTATATTCTTTGCGACTATTATTATTTTCAACTAACAAAGTTTTAAAAAAACAAATTATTGCTTCTCTTGATTCATTATCCATATTTTTAAGTTGTTTTAAGGCTTTGATTAAATGAATAAAAGCTTTTTGTGAAAAATCATTGATCTTTTCTATCTTTATCGCATCAAGAATATTAAAAATACTTTCAATTGCTTGTTTTCTAGTATCTTTATCAACTTTACTAAGCCATGATTTAAAAGTACTCTCCATTGCTTGACTATCTTTATTAAAATCCATGCACGTAATAAAATTTTTTCCTTCAATCTGCCAAGTAAAAGCATCATGTTGCATTAAGCTCTTGGCATCACTTTTAACAATAACAACATCTTCTAAAGAATCAAGCATAATTCCAAAAATACAATTCTCTGGTACATATTTTTTTATTTTAGAAATAAGTAAATCATAATTTACTAACTGCGTATTTTGTAAATCAAATCCTGGTCCATCATGATTATAGACACATATTATTCTATCAGTTAATTTTTTTTCACTATTACTAGCAGCATATACCGCAAGATTCCCACCTTTTGAATGTCCACCTATTCTAATTTTAACACCGTGAAAACGTTGATAAAGATATTCTTTAAATATTTTAAAAATATTAGTTTGCTTATTTCTATTTTTGTATAAAAAATTAAATGAATATTTATAATTTTTTTTAACAATCATCTCTAAGTATTCTTTAGCTCTAATTTGTGAGGGAATCAAAGTTTTATATGACATCATAAAATCTTCTTTCCAACCTAAAATAGTATCATCAGTCCCACGATAAGAAATAAAAATACTGCCATCTGGTAACCTAAATGTAATAGCTGCAAACTGCTTAGTAATTTTATAATCCAGTTCACTTACATAATCAGATACTAATATATCTTGATACCGATTCGATTTCGCCATAATTTCTAATAAAACAATTGAATTTTTTGTAAACGAAAATTCTTCCATCAATTTTTCTACATCATTTAATTTAAAAAACATCTCTGCAACATCTTTTAAATAGCATCTGTCACTTATTACAACATTATTAAATTCAACATATGCAAGTAAACTTAATGCCAATGCATCAATGTCATTAAAAGAATCATTTTGAAAACTTAAATCACTTCGCCATTTTACATAATCAATTATATTTGTCACAATATTTCTCCTAACTTATTATTTATATAATTTAAATATTTGTTTTTATAACTATCTTTATTCACATTTTATGCACTTTTTCACATCTATAATAAATTATCGCTATTTATCTTTAATATTACCTTTTTTTACATTTATATCGATTATCTTTTTTATATATTCCCATATATCAAGCGATCCTAATTTTGTTTTTTCCTGTCTTTGTATTACTTGATTTTTATCTACATTATGTTTTATCCAATCACTACCACCATTGGAATTATTTAAAAGTAATGGCTGAAAATTATCCATTGCATGTGCAAACTTTGCTTCAGCAGTTTTACATGCTTCAAATTCTTCAAATAAACTCTTCAATTCTTTTTTTTGATCATCAGGAAGAATTCCAAAAATACGATCAGCAGCTCTTTTTTCACGTTCTTTTTGGGTTTTTAAACCAATTGTATCATATGCATAAGTATCACCTGCATCGATTTCTACGATATCATGAATTAATGCCATCATCATTGCTCTAGGTATATCAAACTGTTCATTGGCATATTCTTTCAATAAATAAATCATTATTGCCATGTGCCATGCATGTTCAGCATCATTTTCTTGACGTCCGTGATTACTTAAATGTGTTTGACGAAGAATGTTTTTTTCTTTGTCAATTTCTAAAATAAAAGCTATTTGTTTTTCAAATCTTTGTTTATCCATATTTTTATCCTACCTTAATACTATTTTATATTATTATAACATCCTATTTTATTTTTAGTTCTAAAATTAAAAGAGATACTCAAAAGCATCCCTTTTAACGCTTATTTAAATTAATCCTTTTTTCTAAGCATTGTATAACTAGCTACACTTAATAATGCAATTGTTGTATAAACACCAATCAAACTATTATCTCCTGTTTTTACTGCAATATTTTTATCTTGATTAGTTTTATCTTTGTTATCTCCTTTATCCATTGATATATCTTTAGCTGTTATTTCAATTTCAAACTCAACTTTAAAATAACCATAACTAATTACAATAACTTGTTTACCAAATTTATTCATATCTGGTAAAGAAACAATTAGATTATCATTACTAATTAAAGCAGTTGTCTGATTATCATAGTTAGCTAAAACTTTTAAACCATCAAGATTAAATACTTCGCCTTGTTTATATGTTAGTTTTAATGGTAAAGATTGAATTTTTAAACCTGATAATTCTTTTGCGATAACTTCAATTGTATCATCAACAAATAATTCTGTTCCTTTGTAAACAATACTAACATTTTGCTTACCAACATGATACTTATCGAATCCTCTTACCTCGAAATCAAGAGCAGTTACTTTTTTTATCTCTTCACTACCATTGTCATAAACAATCTTTACTTCTCCACTATAAACAAATTCCATTTCTTCTTTAATTTGTCTTATCTCTGGCTTTTCAACCCATATTAATGATACAGGTGTTTTTTCTTTAATTAAAATTAGATAACTAGCAGTAAATCCATTATAAGTAACAGTAACATTTACCTGACCAGGTTTACTCATATCAACACTACACATAGCTAAAGTAATACCGATTATTTCACTACTTCCATTATCATAATTCAATAACAACTTACCGCCACTAACATCTAAATCTTCACCTTCAATATACTCAGTTTTATCTGGTAAAGTTGAAACACTTATATTAACTAATGTTTTATCCTTAATCAATATTTCAAAATTAGTAGTCATTCCTCTATAATTAACTGTAATAGTTTGATTACCAATTTTGCTCATATCTGGCATATTAAACATATCACTATCTACATTTACTATTTCTTCACTTCCATCATTATAGTAAACTTTAATTGCTGCTCCATCAATTTCAAATTTTTGATCAACAAGATAATTAACTTTATCAGGTAAACTATTCATTTCTATTTTTGTAATAACTTTTTCGATAACATTTACATCAAATGTTACTGTTTTTCCTTGATATGTTACGGTAATTGTCTGTTTTCCTACAACACTTGCATTATAACCACTAACCATCTCATTAGTTAAATCTATCTCTTTACTTGTTTCATTATTATAGAACACTTTTACTTTTCCACCTGTTAAATCTAATGCTTGTCCTTCAATATATTTAGTTTTTGTAGGTGGTGTTAAAACAATATCTTTAACTTCTTTTTCTATTATTTCAATTTTAAAAATAGCCGAAACTGTTTTATCCCCTTCTTTATATGTAACTGTTATTGTTTTTTCACCTAAACTAGATGAATCAAAGCCAGTAATTGTTACATCATTATAATTTAATTTTTTCGAACTATCATCATTATAATAAGCTGTAATATCTAAACTTTCAAGATCAAAATTTTGACCAAGTACATACTTTGTCTTTGTTGATGTAATATCAAGACGTTCAAGAGCTAATGGCTCTTTTACTGTAACGGTTTTATATGGTGTAATGTAAACATTTCTATCTTTATCATCTGTTTTACGATATACAACAAAATATTTACACGCATCATCTTTAGTTATATTATTAATTGTATATTCTGGTTTTGTTGTTGTTGCAATTAATTGTGGCCATGACCAAGAACCAGCAGGCACTTTATACCATTTATATTCATCAATGGATAAATTATTATATGGTGTAACTTTCATTGTCAAAGATTCATTTTCAAAAGTTGTATATTGTAAATTATCCCTACTATCCACTCCCTCTGGAATTCGATCAAATTTTAATTTTTAATCAATTGATTTGAATCTTTTATTCCTTCAGGTAAATGGTACGAACTTACATGTGCAATTCTATCATATCCGCTCATTCCACTACCCCAAAGTACATCAACTGTCCCTTTATAATTTTTATCAGTTAAATATGTTATTTCTCTAGGTAAAATTGAATTAAAGTCGCTATAACTTATATTGTTTTCGCCTATAGGTCCTTCATGAACTTTAGACCACTTACAATCTATGCTTACAACATTAGATGAAGTAATATCAATAATATCAAACGGATCAGTTTGATAAACCACTACTTTTTCATTACCTGCAGTATCTGTTAACCCAGAAATTTCAATTTTATATGAATTTTCATATGAAGTCGTAGATATTTCAGGTTGTACATATGCAATTCCATAGCCATAAGTCAATGTTGATATTTTTTTATTTTCTTTTGTACATTCATAGCTTTCATTAGTATTCAAATTAGTTACTTTTACACAAATATTATCTAAATCATATCTTAATTGATTAGGATTTAGTTCAATTGACCATGCTGTATGCTCGGGTTCAAGACTAGTATTAGGAAAAGCTCCTGGTGCTGGAAAAACACTACAAGGTAAATCTATTGTCCCACCACCAATTTTTTGGCTAACTGATATATAATTTACAAATGAAAAAGTCATTCCAGTACTTTTATAACTTAAAAGCAAATCACGATGACCAGTTGTATCAAAAACTCCAAATTTTCTATTATACCCTTCTGTAAACCATTGTTCAATTGATTTTTGCGGTGCACTTCCTGCTGCAATAATATTATTTAACGTTGCACCTGAACTCCAAAATTCTTCACTCATATCCCCTGGCTTTTCAAATTTACCATCAGTCGTTGGGTGATGACTTAAATTTCCAACTTTCTTAATATATAAATTTTCTATTACTGCAAACTCTTGTAAAGACTTGTGATGACTAGAAACCGTCTGGTATGGATTTACTCCCAGTAACCAACGATAATAATTTGTCATATCTGACATTGCTTGATGAACTTCATCTTTTAATTTACCTCCATTATAGGGTGCTACACAAGAAGGAGTCTCACTATAATAGTCATTAAAGTTATTATCACCTCAAAAAAAATAATATTCCTCTTTTAATACTTCTAAGTATTTTTGTATAACTTCTTCTTTTGTTCTTCCTTTAAAAGGCTCTAATTCATTAAGATTAATTACATTATTATCTGCCTTTAAAGTCATTACATAGGAAGAAAGCATTGAAATACTTAAAACCAATGCTAAAAATATCGAAAAAACTTTCTTTAAATACCTCATTTTTTCCCTTAAATATATTTACATATATAATTATAATCCTAATTGGTCTTAAATTCAATTTATCAAATCGAAAATGTCCCATAAAATCAATATATTTTTCACATAAATTATTAATCACTTAAAAATATACTTGCTAAAGATAAAATAAATAGCACATAATATACTAACTTGTTATCAACAAATCACTATATTATGTGCTATACTAATCATATAATGGCTGGGGTACCTGGATTCGAACCAGGGAAATGGCAGATTCAGAGTCTGCTGCCTTACCGCTTGGCTACACCCCAATATACATTCATTATATCACTTTTTAAAATAATTTAAAGGAGAAAATTTAAAAATGAAAAAAATTAGAACCCGTTTTGCTCCAAGTCCAACTGGTTATATGCATATAGGGAACTTAAGAACTGCATTGTATAGCTACTTAATCGCTAAACATTATGACGGTGAATTCATTTTACGAATCGAAGATACCGATAAAGTACGTGAAGTTAATGATGCTGTAGAGCTTATATACGATGTTTTAAAAGATACTGGTTTAACATATGATGAAGGCCCTTTAAAACCTGGCAATGTAGGTCCGTATATTCAATCAAAAAGATTAGAGCTTTATCAACAATATGCCCATGAATTAGTTGATTTAGGCTATGGACATTATTGCTTTTGTAGTGAAGAAAAAATTAAAGCAAATCAAAATTATTTATATGATGATCCTTGTAAAAATCTTTCCAAGGAAGAAGCCAGAAAAAGAATTGCAAATAATGAAAAATATACAATTCGTCAAACTATTAATAAAACTGGAACCACTACATTTAATGATGCAGTATACGGCACTCTTGAATACGAAAATTCATTATTAGATGAGGGGATTTTATTAAAAAGTGATGGCTATCCTACATATAACTTTGCTAACGTCATCGATGATCATCTAATGAATATTACACATGTTATTAGAGGAAATGAATATTTATCAAGTACCCCTAAATATAATTTAATTTATCAAGCTTTTAACTGGCAAATACCTACGTATATTCATGTCCCTCCAGTAATGAAAGATGCTCAAAATAAATTAAGTAAACGTAATGGCGATGCAAGCTACCATGATTTAATTAAAAAAGGATTTTTAAGTGAAGCAATTATTAACTATATTGCCTTACTTGGTTGGTCTCCTATTGGTGAAGAAGAAATATTTTCATTAGATGATTTAGTTAAACAATTTTCAGTTGAGCGAATTAGTAAATCACCAGCTATTTTTGATTATGAAAAACTAAAATGGATGAATGGTATTTATTTAAGAAATATGTCTGTTGAACAATTTAATCAATTAGCTTTAAGTTATTATCAAAATAGTATCAAAACAAAAATAGATTATTTAGAACTTTCAAAAATTTTACAATCTCGTATTCAAATATTAAGTGAAATTAGTGAAGCTGTTGATTTTATCGATTTACCTCATCCTTTTAATCAAGATTTATTTATTAATAAAAAAATGAAAACAAATATTGAAAATTCATTAGAGGCCTTAAAAATTGTTTTACCAGAATTAGCTAATTTAGATTTTAACAATGAAGATAAAATCAAAGAAAAATTTATTGAATTAGCTAAAAAACACGAAAAGAAAAATGGTCAAATTATGTATCCAATTAGAATAGCTTTAACTTTTAAAACATTTACACCCGGTGGTGCTGTTGAAATTGCTCATATTCTTGGTAAAGATGAAACAATTAAAAGGATTAATAATGCCATCAATAAATTAGAACAAATAATCTAAAAAACCTAGTCATTTGACTAGGTTTTTTGTCCATGTCTTTCTTTTAACCTTTTAAAAGCATTCTTTAAATTACTATCCTCTTCTTGTGCAAAAACAATTTTGGTATCTTCTAAAACAATAACTAAGCAATACCTTAATTTACGATTCAAACGATAATCCAGTAAACTTACTTGTTCAAATAATAATCTTACCTCCGCAAAAGCCTTTTTTAAATCATCAATTTCACCAAAAAAGATTCCCTTTACTTGTTCATATGCGAATTTCTTACTTTTAATCAAACCATTTACATAAAAATAATCATCTGTGATCTTTAAAGTATAAATTGCTCTTTTATTATAACCATCAATTCCTCCAATATAATTGAGATTATACTGAAATTTCATTTAATCACCTTATTCCTTATTATAATTTTTTATATCTTCTAATAAATAATTATATCCCTTAATCTGTTTACGACGATATTCTTCCAATTTTTCTTTATCCAATTTCTCTACTTCTAAACGTAACTCCCTAGAAGAAATTCTTTTTCCACCTTGCCCAAGAACAATTAATTGCTCTAAAGCATCCGATGTTGCTACTGTAATATTATATTTATTTGCTAATTCATGTGTTGTTCTTTCAATATACATATCCGCTGTTTGCGCCTCTTTTGTATAAACAATATAAATATTATGATATTTATAACTAGAACCCAGATTATTTTTCACTTTATACGCATCAAAAACTAAAATCAAAATACATTTTTTATAGCCTTGATAATTACACATTATATCAATTAATCGCATTCTAGCAGCATCTAAATTTTCTTTAGCTAACTCTTTTAATTCTGGCCATGAATGAATAATATTATAACCATCAACCAACAAACATTCTGGCATGTATTTATATGTTGCATTACTAATGATTTTTTTAGCCGGTGTCCTTGTTTGAGGCTGTTTTATTGGCCCATAAGTGCGAACAAAGATATTTTCTAATTCTTCATCTTCATTACTGTATGTCGTTTTTTGAAGTTTCTTTTCTTTGTTTATATTTTCTTGTTTAAATCGATAAGGAATATGCATATAATTTTCTACCTCATCCCATTTAACATTAAAACCGGCCCCATGACTGCAAAATACGGAACTAATAGGATTTTCTAGATCAGATTCACTATCATAATTGATTTCACTGATTACTTTTTCTTGATTACTACAAGGATAATAACCATCAATTTGTAATGTTATTCTACCTTTACCTTTAGTATAGCTAATTACCTCGCTTTGGTAATTTTGCATATTACTAACCGGTGCTTTTCCAATTAAATAGGCCATTTCATCCTGTTCTTTTGATAATTTAAATGTACCATTCATTGTTTCAATATCATAAATTGCTCGGCTTAAATATTCAACAGGTATTTCTAATGAAAATTTAAAATAAGGCTCTAATAAAATTGACTTAGTTGCTTTTAATCCTTGTCTTAATGCACGATAAGTTGCTTCACGAAAATCGCCACCTTCAGTATGTTTTAAATGTGCTCTTCCCGATATCAATGTAATTTTCATATCTGTAATTAAAGAACCCGTTAAAACCCCTACATGTTCTTTTTCTTTTAAATGACTCAAAACTAATCGTTGATAACTAGTCGCTAAAATATCCTCTTTACAATCAACACCAAATTCTAAACCACTCCCTAGTTTACCTGGTTCAAGTAATAAATGAACCTCAGCATAATGTCTTAATGGTTCAAAGTGACCTACTCCTTCAACTGGTTCTAAAATTGTTTCTTTATAAATGATATTTCCATGATCAAATTCAACATCCAAATCAAACCTTTCACTAATGATGTTTTTTAAAATCTCAATTTGGATTTCTCCCATTAATCCAACATGAATTTCTTTTGATTGATTATTGTAATTAATATGTAATTGGGGATCTTCTTTTGATAACAATAATAATTTTTCTAATGCCTCATGTTGATTACAATTCTCAGGTAAAATAATTCGATAATCCATATACGGTGATAAAATTGGTTTATTAATTGTTGATTCATTTCCTAACCCTTGACTAATTTCAAAGTTCTTAAAACCTTTAATTGCACATATATCTCCAGCATATACTTCATTTACCAATTGATATTTACCACCCGAATAAATACGAATTTGGTCTACTTTTTCATTACCGATTTGTTCTTTTACTTTTAAACTACCACCTGTTATTTTTAAATGCGTTAACTTGTTACCTTGTTTATCATGCGTTATTTTAAATATACGAGCTTGAAATTGATCAGGATATTGTTTTTCTTTAATATAGTTTGTAAATTCGTTTAAAAAAGCATCTATGCCTTCATTTTTTAATGCTGAGCCAAAAAAACAGGGAAATAAATTTCGATGATATATTTCATCAATAATCATTTTTTTTGTAAGAGTTTGATGTTCTAAATAGTAATTGAGTAATTTTTCATTATTTAAAGCAATTGTTTCATAAAAATTTTCATCTAAATTTTTAAAATCAAAACAATTTTCATCAAACTGTTTTCTTAAATCATTCAACAACTTATCCTTATTTGCATAAATACTATCCATTTTATTGATAAAAATAAATGTTGGAACTTGGTAATGCTTTAATAATTTCCAAATTGTTTCACTATGATTTTGAATTCCATCAATACCACTAATAACTAATATTGCATAATCTAGGACTTGTAATGTTCTTTCCATCTCAGTTGAAAAATCAACATGACCTGGTGTATCAATCAATGTAATTTGACAATCATTCCAATTAAACATTGCCTGTTTAGAAAAAATTGTAATTCCTCGATTCCTTTCTTGACTATTATAATCTAAAAAAGTATCACCATGATCCACTCTACCTAAATGACGAATTGTTTTACTTAAATATAACATACTTTCTGTTAATGTTGTTTTCCCTGCATCAACATGTGCTAATATTCCTAATACTATTTTTTTCATTCAATCACACCTTTTTTATATCTTATCATATCTAAAATCTAAAATATAGAACTATAATTTTTTCAAACTAAATCTACGGTAAATAAATAAAAATAATATTGATGTAACTGACCATGTAATTGGATAAGAAACAAGTAATATATTAAACGAAGAAAATATCGGAGCTACAAATAATATCCAAAAAATCCTAAGAACACAAATACCTAAACATACAATTATCATTGGTTCAAATGATTTTCCACAACCCCGCATAATCCCAGAAAATATTTCTACACAACAATATGTAAAATAAAACGGTGTTAAAAAACGAATTATTTCATTACACTCATCAATAATCTTTATATCATTAGAAAACAACACAGTAATATCACTACCAAAAACCCACAGTAAACCACTAATTACTCCCGCTGATATAAAAGCCATAACTAAACAAGTTTTCATTCCTTGATTTACTCGTTTCATTAATCCCGCACCATAATTTTGTCCAGTAAATGTAGTTATTGTTGAACCAAATGCCCCCATTACCATCCAAAATAAAGCATCAATTTTCACATAAACAGCCCAAGAAGCAATTGTATTTGTACCATAAGCATTAATACTTGTTTGTAAAACTATATTTGAAATAGAATACATTGTTGATTGAATTCCAGCTGGAATTCCTATTTTTATGATTCTTTTTAAAATTGCAGCATCTATTTTTATCTCTTTTAATCTTAATTGATAACTATGCTTACTTTTCATCAATTTTATCATTACTAAAAAAGCACATACAAATTGAGCAATTACTGTAGCAATTGCCGCACCAGCAACTCCAATCTTAAAATAAGCAACAAACAACAAATCAAAAAAAACATTTACACCACTACATACGATCAAATAATATAATGGGGTTTTTGAATCACCGATTGCTCTTAATATCCCAGCACCAATATTATAAATCACCCCTGGTATCATACTTAAAAAATATAATTTCATATATAATGTTGCATCGTTAATAATATCACTTGGTACACCAATCATATTTAAACATTGACGAGAAAAAAATAGACCAAAAATCATCATAACAATCCCACAAATAAATGACATTGCAACTGATGTATGAACCGATTTAGATATTTTGGTTTTATCATTCGATCCATAAAATTGGGCAATTACAACAGTTGCCCCAGACGATAGTCCTATAAAAAAATTAACAATCAAATTAATCAAATTACCAGTTGAACCAACTGCAGCAAGTGCATTTGTTCCCACATATTTTCCTACAATAACTGTATCTACAGTATTATATAGTTGTTGAAAAAATGTTCCAATTAAAATAGGAAAGAAAAACAATAACAATTGCTTCCAAATCACTCCAGTCGTTAAATTTAATTCTTTATCCATAATAACCTCCCTAACAGACTGTTTATTATCATAACATCGATAATTATTATCAGCAATATAATTCATAAAAAAACACCTAATTAGGTGTTTATTGTTCTAAATAACGTTTCAAAAATTCTTTTGTTCTTTCCTTACTAGGATGATTAAAAATATGATCAGGCGTTCCTTGTTCCATAATTACACCACCGTCCATAAACACAACTCTTGAAGAAACATCACGAGCAAATTGCATTTCATGTGTAACTACGATCATTGTTAAACCTTCATTAGCTAAATCTTTCATAACTTTTAATACTTCACTTACCATTTCTGGATCCAATGCACTTGTTGGTTCATCAAATAATAATACTTCGGGTTCCATACATAATGCTCGAGCGATTGCTACACGTTGCTTTTGTCCTCCTGACAATTGAACACTATTTACATTTGCAAATTTCAACATGCCTACTTTCTCTAAATATTTTTTTGCTACTTCAATCGCTTCTTTACGATGTCTTTTTAATACTTTTACTTGGCCAATAACACAGTTTTCTAAAACAGTTTTATTATTAAATAAATTAAAATTTTGAAACACCATACCAACTTTACTACGATGTTTATTTACATTAATTTCACCCTTTAAAATATCTTTTCCATGATACATAATCTTACCATCATTTGGTGTTTCTAAAATATTTAAACAGCGTAAAAATGTTGATTTACCACTACCACTAGCTCCAATAATTGTAACAACTTCACCAGAAAAAACAGAAAAATCAATACTATGTAATACTTCTAAATCACCAAAAGATTTCTTTAGTTTTTCAACTTTTATAATTTCTAACATTATTGTACACTCCCTTCTTGATCAAAAACAATCGCTTTTTTACGATTCATTCTTTTTTCAATATAATTCAATATTCTTGTAGTTGGGAATGTTAAACATAAATAAATCAAAGCTACAACAAAATAAGTTGGCACAAAGGCATATAAACTTCCTGCAACACTTTTTGCCTGATAGAATAATTCAGTAACTGCAATAACATTTAACACACTACTATCTTTAATATTAATTACAAATTCATTACCAATCGCTGGAAAAGAATTTTTAATTGCTTGTGGTAAAACAATATATAACATTGTTTGTACACTATTCATTCCAATACTTCTTGCTGCTTCACTTTGCCCTTTATCAACTGCTTGAATACCTGAACGAATAATTTCAGCCATATATGCTCCAGTATTAATTGTAATTACAAATATCCCAGCCATAAATGGTGACCAATAAACAATATTTTTTAAACCATAATAAATAAAGGCTCCTTGTACCATCATTGGCGTTCCTCTAAATATTTCAATATAAACTGTCGTAATAAACCAAACTATTCGTTTAATAATCTTACTAAACAAACTATCTCTTTCTTCAACTTCGATTGCTCTAATTGCACCAATAATTAAACCAATCAATAATCCTAAAATCGTACCGCTAAAAGCCAGTATCAGTGTTGAACCAATCCCACTAATAAATAGTGGACTATAAACTTCAAAAATTTGTTTTGCCGCAACAAAAATATTATCACTTAAACTTGTAATTGTTGCAGGAATACGTTCAATCGACTCATCCATCATTTCACGTTTTTCTTTATCAGATAACGTATCTAAATAACTATCAATTTGATTTTTTAATTCTGGATTATCTTTATTTACCGCAATTGAAACTGATGTATCTGTTAAATCAACATCAAAACCTTTCCCATTGGCAAATTCAACATATGTTAAATCCGGATTCGTTGCAACAATTCCTGCAGCTACAGGTAATTCAGCAGTTACTCCATCAACTAATTCATTATTTAATTGCATTACCATTGCTGGATAATCTTCTAAAGCAGTTGCATGAATAACATTAGGTATTTGATCAATTACTGTATCATATAAAGTATTTAATTGTCCTAATACTTTTTTATTAGAAAAGTCTTTTAAACTTTTAGCATCAGCTAATTGATCATCTTTTCTAACGATCATGACCATTTGTGATTCATAATACGGCTGTGTAAAATCAACTCTTTGACGACGATCAACAGTATCCGTCATCCCCGCAATTACAGCATCAATAACTCCAGCTTGAAGCGCTGGTTCTAAACCATCCCAACTCATTTTTTTAATTACTAATTCTTTATCTAGATACTTAGCAATAGCTCTTGCAATAGTTACATCATAACCATCAGCATATCCGCCTCCTTCTAAGGCAACAGTTGTCTTAGTTTCATTTACCTGAGTCCAGTTAAATGGGGTGTAGTTACACTCCATTCCTACTACAAAAGTATTATCATCATCTTCTTGAGCTTTTATCGTATTAATCGGGGATATTATCGATAAAAGTACAGTTAATACTGTCATAATTTTTAATAATTTTTTCATTTTTTCTTTCTCCTAATTTTGATATGAAAAAAAGTCGTGCTATTAACACGACTTGGTTATCTTGTGCTAATAGCTCCTCTTCATTACTGAAGGAGTGTTGTAGGTATTTCCCACAACCCCTAGATAATAAATCGCCATTTATTACCTATCGGCAAAGATTACCTTTCCTATAGATCATTGTATGCCTACTCACTATAGTACTCTGATGCTTTGCAACCTCTATTTTTTTCATCTCTAGAATATCTTAATTAGCTGATTTTGTCAATAAGAATCTTTTCTTATAGCTTTAATCAGTCTGATTCAAAAATGATAATGTCTTAATATATCCAATTTGATAATGTCCCAATTGGGTCATTATCAAAAAGATGTTACAATGTAACCTCATTATAA
>JAGZCC010000114.1 GCA_018369555.1 Thomasclavelia spiroformis | reverse complement strand
GATGTATGAAAAAGGAAAAGAAGAAGGAATTGAACAAGGAATAAAACAAGGACTCATAGAAAAAAGCAAAGAAAAAACAAAACAACTATTTAATAAATATTATTCTAAGGAAGATGATAGTATTTTGGAGAATTTGAATAGTGAAGAATATGATAAGATATTTGAAATGATTTTGGATAATCGAAGTATTGAAGAAATCAAAGATATTTTAAAATAATATATTAAAATTAAATAAAAAACTATCACTTTGATAGTTTTTTATTTTTTTAAGAGCGATGATAGCTAAGAAAAAACGTTTATAGTAAAATTATTAAATGACTTTTGGTAATTCTTTAGCATATTACTTGTAAAAAAAAATAAGCTGTTTTATACTTTATTCGTACCCCCCTAGGGTAGGGGTAGGAGGGAATTATGAAACAAAAATATAGTGTAAAAGGTATGACATGTTCGGCATGTGAAAATCATGTGCATAATAGTGTATGTAAATTGCCTGGTGTAAATAATGTTGAAGTTAATTTATTGACGAATTCGATGAAAGTTGAATTTGATGAAAATCAAGTTAATGATGCAATGATTATTAAAGCTGTTAATGACAGTGGTTATCGGGCAAAGTTATTTTCAGATAGTTTAGTAGATGATGATTTAAGTAAGTTAAAGAAAAAATTATTTTATTGCTTTATTGCTTTGTTTTTATTGATGTATGTTTCAATGTCAACAATGTTTAATTATCCGATTTTTTCAATTGTTAAAGATAATAGTTATGTAAACATCGGCTTACAAATAATTTTTTTAATTCCAATTTTAATATTGAAAAAGGATTATTTTATTAATGGTTTTAAAAATTTGATTCATTTTGATCCAACTATGGATTCGTTGATTGCTCTTGGTGCAGGAGCATCAATTATTTATAGTATTTATTCATTGATTTTGACAATCAATGGAATGATGATGGTAGAACATCTTGTTCATAATGTATATTTTGAATCAGCAGGGATGATTGTTACATTAATTAGTTTTGGTAAGTATTTAGAAGCTAGATCTAAAAAGAAAACAACTGATGCAATAAGTAAGTTGTTACAATTAGCACCTGATGTTGCTTGTCGAATTAATGATGGTAAAGAAGCATTTGTTAAGATTTCTGAATTGAAAATTAATGATAAAATTTTGGTTAAAGCTAATGAAACAATTCCTGTTGATGGTAAAATTATTCAAGGAATCAGTTCGGTTGATGAATCAATGATTACAGGTGAAAGCTTACCAGTGGAAAAAGAAATTGGTGATTTGGTTATCGGTGGAACAAATAATTTACAGGGAAGTTTTGTTTATCAGGTGACTAAAACGGTTGAAGATAGTACTTTAGCAAAAATAATTGAATTAGTTGAAGAGGCCTCTAGTTCAAAAGCGCCAATGACAAGAACGATTGATAAAGTAGTTAAATACTTTGTTCCAACTGTGATTGTAATTGCTTTAATTACATTTATTTATTGGGTGATAGTTGGAAAAGATTTGAATTTTGCGGTTACAAGTGCGATTGCGGTTTTAGTTATTTCATGTCCTTGTGCTTTAGGTTTAGCAACACCAGTTGCAATAATGGTTTCTACTGGGGTTGGAGCAACTAATGGAATATTAATTAAAAGTGCAAGTGTTTTAGAAAATGAAAATAGTATTGATGTTGTTGTGTTTGATAAAACTGGTACGCTTACGCAAGGAAAAGCTAAAGTAAGTGATATTTATAGTGATAGTTTAAATGAAATGGAAGTTATTAGAATTATTGCTTCGTTAGAAAAAGGATCAAGTCATGTTTTAGCAGAAGCATTTGAATTAAAAGCACAAGAATTTGATTTAAGGCTAGAAGATGTAAGTGAATTTGAATCGTTGAGTGGATTGGGAATTAAAGGTAAACTTGATGATAAGAAATATTTAGTGGGTAATCTTCGCATGATGAAAGAAAAAGGGATTGATCTAACTAAATATCAAAATCAAATTGATGATTATGTTGCTAGAGGAAAAACATTGGTTTTTTTAGCTAATGACAATAAATTAGTTGGTTTAGTAAGTGTTTTTGATGAAATTAAAGAAACAAGTAAACAAGCAATTAAACGTTTAAGAAAAATGAATATTAAAACGATTATGCTTACAGGTGATTTGAAAATTACGGCTAATGCAATTAATCAGCAATTAGGTTTAGATGATGTTATTGCTGAAGTTTTACCACAAGATAAAGAAAATGTTATTAAAAATTTACAGGTGCAAGGTAATAGTGTTATGATGGTAGGAGATGGTATTAATGATGCCCCAGCTTTAGTTCGTAGTGATGTTGGGGTTGCGATTGGAAAAGGAAATGATATTGCTATTGATGCCGCTGATGTGATTTTGATGAAAGATGATATGCGGGATATTGTTTCTTCAATTGAGTTATCTAAAAAGACAATTCTTAATATTAAAGAAAATCTTTTTTGGGCATTTATCTATAATGTAATTGGAATTCCAATTGCAGCAGGGGTATTTTATCATGCATTTGGACTTAGACTAGATGCTATGGTTGGTTCCTTATGTATGTCTTTATCATCGGTATGTGTTGTTAGTAATGCCCTTAGATTAAAGAGGTTTAAATCATATTATCAAAAGGAGAGTAAACAAATGAAAAAAGAAATTGAAATTGATGGAATGATGTGTCAAATGTGTAAAAAACACGTAGAAGAAGCTTTGAATAATTTAGCTGATACAACTGCTATAGTTAATCTTGAAGCGAAAAATGCAATCGTTGAAACAATTCAAGATGATACTGTTTTAAAAAGTACGATTGAAAAAGCTGGCTATAAAGTAGTAGGAATTATAAATGTCTAATGAAAAAGTACTCCTTCGTTTAAAAACAGCTCGGGGACAAATTGATGCAGTAATAAAAATGATAGAAGATGAACGTTATTGTATAGATATTTCAAATCAGTTATTAGCAATTCAATCGTTGATAAAAAATGCCAATAATGAAGTCTTATCAAATCATTTAAATCACTGTGTTAAACATGCTATTAATGAACATGATGCTGATAAAAAAATTGACGAAGTAATAAAATTATTAACAAAACTATAAAAAAGCTCATTAGAGCTTTTTTAGTTTATTAATGTTTTATAACGATTATTTTCTTGCAAATTAAAATCAGTTTGAATAACAATGAGTTTGTTTTCATCAATAAAAATCATACCATCATAGATATCACCACTAGCAAGTAAATAACCATTATCAATTTCTTTTTTATTTTGATAATAATTAATGTTCATATAATTTTCAAGATAATCTTGAGCTTTTTGATTAGATGAAAAATAATAATAATTAATTTTTAAATTTTGTTCATTATTTGTTTCAAAATAACTATATGATTTATTAATCAATAAACTTGATGATTCTATACATTCTTTATTAGATTTTTGATTAAAGCCAAAATCTTTTAGTGTAAACATATCATCACTAATATTGACATATTGGCGTGATAATGAATCTAAAACAAAACCACTAATTGTAATAATAAAAAAGAAAATAAATAACCAGTTTGAAATTATAAATAAATATTCATCTTTTTTAACATAAAAACTTACTAAATTTCTGATTATCTTTTCATAAGTTGGTAAATGCCGATATATCCCATATTTTCGGGCTTTATTGGCATTTTCCTT
>JAGZCC010000018.1 GCA_018369555.1 Thomasclavelia spiroformis | reverse complement strand
ATAGATCTTCTTGATTCTTTCTGTGATTCTAGCTTTTCTGATTTTTTGTTTACATGGTTTTCTTTTCAAATATTCATAATATCCTGATTTACTCAGTTGAAATTTTTTTAGCATACCGGTACTTCTTTTATAATCATATTTATAATCTTTCACTTTGATTTCCTCCTTATTTATGATTGTTAAATAAAAAAGAAATCTTGGTGATGAGCGATTATGTTTCATAGCAAAAACCTCTCAATATATGTATTTGTAAATGAATATATATAAACTAATTAGAAATTAGTGATAAAGAGGTTTTATTATTGCTATAAGACTTATGATAATTAGTATTGTTTTTTTTATAAGATTATATTTTTACAATAGAATCAAATGCTAAAGAAATCTCATTTAATAATGTTTTTATTAACATGATTTGATTTGGAGTTAAAGTGTTATCTGAATTTACTCCAATTCCTACTACACCATAAATTTTATTATTTCTACGAATTGCTAAATATAAGGCATTTGCATCTGATAAGGTACTTGTTAATGCTCCTGCATTTTTATTGTTTGTATAAACCCACTTAGCTACTGTTTTTTCCTTGTTAGAGAGATATATTTCTTTAACATATGGTAATTTTTGCGGATTATAAACATAAGGATTTTGAACGAAATCTTTTTTTACAGGATAAAATAAAATAACATTCTTTACTAATTTATATAACTGATAACAAGTTTCTTTCATGATATCTTCATATGAATTTGTTAGTTGTAATCTTTGACTTGCTTGTAATAATACATCCATACTATATGCATGAGAAGAAGCTAGGTTTTTTTCTTTTTTAAGTTTTAGTTGCAGTATGTTGATAATGAAAGATACACACACCATGACAATAACCATAAGTAAATTTTCTTTAGAGGCAATAAAAAGTGAATATTTAGGATTTATAAAAAAGAAATTGATAATACATATACTAATCAAAGAACTTATTACAATATAAATTGGATATAAGGTCAACATTCCAATAACACAGGATGATAAAACATAGAATAATACAACACTTGTTATATCGAAATGTAAAGCAGAAGCAATAAAAGATATTACTGTTGTTGCAAATAATGTTATTATAGAAATAAGTGTATCTTTAAAATAAAATTGAATGTATTTATGTAAATATAATGGTTGTTTTTGATAGCTAGAATTATTATCCGGAATAATATATATTTCAAGATTAGGTGATAAATTTGTTAAAGTATCAACGATTGTTTGTTTTTTAAAAAGAAATTTCTTTTGATAAGAACGTCCTAAAACAAGTTTAGATATACCACTAGTTTTAGCGTATTGACTAATTTGATAAGCAATATCATCACCATAAGTAGAAACAATATTGGCGCGAAGATGCTTAGCTAATGTTAAATTTGATTGTAATTGATCATATGCTTTTTGTGGCATAGCCTTACTTGTGGAAGTTTCTACATATAAAGCGGTAAATTCACCATGAAAAGCTTGTGCCATTTTAGAAGCGGTCCGTATGACTTTTTGATTTGTTGGAGATGTTCCTATACATACAAGTATATGCTCTTTAAGAAATGGTTTGTTTTCGTTATTTGCATATAAATTAATTCTATCTGCACATCTTCTAAGCATTATTTCTCTAAGGGCTATTAAATTATCTTTCACAAAAAAATGATTTAATGCTCTTTTTGCTTGTAAGGGGTTGTAAATTTTCCCTTCTTTTAATCGTATGATTAGATCTTCAATTTCAATATCGACCAATTTTACATCATATGCTTCATCGAAGATATGATCAGGAATTCGTTCATTAACTTTGATACGTGTGATACTTTCAACAACATCATGCAAACTTTCAAGATGCTGAACATTTACTGTTGTATAAACATCAATTCCTGCCCTTAACAACTCTTCAACATCACTATACCTTTTTTTATGTGTAGAAGTTGGTGCATTATTATGAGCGAGTTCATCTACTAAAATAAGCTGTGGATGTCTTTCTAATGCAGCCTCTAAATTAAATTCAAGAAATAAATGATTTTTATAGTTTATTTCTTTTTTTTCTATTTTCTCTAATCCGTATGTGAGATCCGTTGTTTCTTTACGTTCATGTGGTTCAATATATCCAATAACAACATCAACACCCTCTACAGATTTTTGTTGTGCAGCATTAAGCATGGCATATGTTTTTCCTACACCAGCACAATATCCAAAAAATATTGTTAGGTTTCCTTTTTTTATTTTTGTATCCATAACAATTCACCTACTTTTCGAATTTATATTATTCTATTGTTATTTTACATATGAAATTTTTATAAAAAAAGCGAATTTGATAATTTTAATGCCATTTTAATTTTGATTAATACCTTTTAATCCTGTTTTAATTTTTGAAATGTTAAAATTCGATTGTCTTAAGAAAAGACAAAGAACTAGGAGGTAGAAAATATGGAAGATTTATTAATGATGTTAGTTATGATTGCTGCATTTGTATTAATGGGATGGTTTGTGAGTAAAATTGACAAGATAAATAAAAAATAAAGGAGGATTTTATTATGTGGTTATTAGTTATTATCATTTTAATGTTAACAACATATCTCTTTTATGCTTTGCTAAATCCTGAAAAGTTTTAGGTAGTTACTTAAAAAGGAGTGATTCTTATGGAAGTAGTTAATGAAATGAAATCTGAAAAAATGTGTATTCTATGTTCTTCAGTTAAAGAATTGATCCACGTAAAAGATTATAAAAATGCTTTTGAAATGGTATATGAATTCATGGCACAATTCCCTAACAATCCTGAACCCCATAATTTATTAGGAATATTGTTAAAAATAAAAGGTAAGCATACCTTAGCAATGAAACATTTCCGAGTTGCTTGGGTGCTTGATCCAACGTATAAACCTGCTAATCAAAATTTATCAAACTGTGGTAGTTTCTACTCTAACTTCAAATATGCATATGACGAAAATGATTGTCCAAAAGAAAAAAAGTCTGAATATAGAATTGTTTACGATGATAGACATATAGGACATGTAGAAAAAATTAAATAGTTTTGATAATTAAAATCGATGGAGGATATTTTATGTTACAAATATTATGTACACTACTTATTTTTATGATTATTATTTTTCCAGTTGGGAAATATGTGTATCATATCTCAACAATGAAAAAAACATTTACTGATCCTGTATTTAACCGAGTTGATAATTTCTTATATAAAACATTAGGAATTGATACCTCAAATATGGGATGGAAAAAATATGCACTAACACTATTGTTAGTTAATGCTTTTTTAGTATTTATTGGATATTTGATTTTAAGAGTACAATCTTTAGGAATTTTAAATCCTAATAGTATTGGAAATATGGAAGAATCATTATCTTTTAATACAATCATTTCATTTATGACAAACACAAACTTGCAACATTATTCAGGAGAATCAGGTTTATCTTATTTATCTTGTATGTTTGTCATTATTATGATGATGTTTACTTCAGCAGCAAGTGGGTATGCAGCTTGTGTAGCAATGGTTAGAGGAATACTAGGAAAAGAAATGGGTAACTTCTATGTTGATTTTATTCGAATTATCACTCGTTTCTTAATGCCTTTATCTATTTTTATTGGATTATTATTAGTAGGACAAGGTGTTCCACAAAATTTAAATTCAAACATTGTATTAACAACAATAGAAGGAAAATTCCAAGAAATTGCATCTGGACCCATTGCTGCGCTTGAATCAATCAAACATTTAGGAACAAATGGTGGAGGTTTTTTAGGAGCTAATTCATCTACTCCTTTAGAAAATCCAACTATTATCTCCAATATTTTGGAATTGTATTCAATGATGTTATTGCCTGCTGCTTGTGTATTTACCTTTGGTCATATGGCTTATGATAAATATCAAGAACGAAAAGTATCTGATTCAAATATAATCTCAACAAAAGAAAAGAAATCATTTAAGAAGAAAATATGGATGGGAAAAGAAGGTAGAACTATTTTTGTAGCAATGTCTATCTTGTTTGTAATTGGATTAGGTATTTGTTATTACAGTGAATCACAAGGAAATCATGCAGTTGAAATGACAGGTATTACACAAACTTTAGGAAACATGGAAGGAAAAGAAGTTCGTTTTGGTGTAGCTCAATCTTCTTTGTTTACGACTGTCACAACTTCTTTTACTACAGGTACAGTCAATAATATGCATGATACTTTAACTCCAATGGGAGGTTTTGTTCCATTATTGCATATGATGTTAAATGTAGTATTTGGTGGTGCTGGTGTTGGTTTAATGAATATGCTTATTTATGCAATTATTGCTGTATTTATTTGTGGATTGATGATTGGACGAACACCTGAATATTTAGGTAAAAAGATTGAAGGAAAAGAAATGAAACTTGCTGCACTAAGTATTATTATTCATCCTTTGTTAATTTTAGGTTTTAGTGCCTTAGCAATTTCGATAAATGCTGGACTTGAAGGAATTACAAATCCAGGATTTCATGGACTATCGCAAGTATTGTATGAATTTTCTTCATCCGCTGCAAACAATGGATCTGGTTTTGAGGGATTAGCAGATAATACATTCTTCTGGAATGTAAGTTGTGGAATTGTCATGTTTTTAGCAAGATATATGCCGATTATTATACAGCTTGGTATTGCAGGTAGTTTAATGAATAAAATCGACATGAATGAATCCAGCGGTACTTTAAAAACGAATACTATGACATTTGCAATTGTACTAGTTGTTGTCGTTTATATTTTTGCAGCACTAACATTTTTACCAGCATTAGCACTTGGCCCTATTGCTGAATTATTAACTTTGTAGAGGTGATTTTGATGAGTAAAAAAGAAAAAACAAAATTTATTACAAATGATATTCTAGCTTCATCAATAAAAGGTGCGTTTGTGAAATTAGATCCTAGATATATGATGAAAAATCCAGTGATGTTTGTTGTAGAAATTGGATTTGTTATTTGTACATTATTAGTATTTTTTCCGCACTTATTTCACGATGAAGGAAATAATTTAAGTTTATATAATGCAATTGTTGCATTGATATTATTTGTGACATTATTATTTGCTAATTTTGCGGAATCAGTAGCAGAAGGTAGAGGAAAAGCTCAAGCAGAAACTTTAAAGAAAACTAAAAAAGATACGAAAGCAAGATTAATATATGAAGATGGAACAGAAAAAATAGTTTCAAGTAGTGAACTTCAAAAAGGAGATATCGTACTTGTAAAAGCAGGAGAATTAATTCCTAATGACGGTGAAATTATTGAAGGAATTGCGAGTGTGGATGAATCAGCAATTACTGGTGAATCTGCTCCTGTCACAAAAGAAAGTGGTGGCGATTTTGCTTCCGTTACAGGAGGAACAACTGTTGTTTCTGACTGGATCAAAGTCGAAATTACATCCGAACCAGGACATTCATTTCTAGATAAAATGATTTCAATGGTAGAAGGAGCTTCTAGACAAAAGACCCCTAATGAGATTGCCTTAAATACATTACTTGTATCTCTTACAATTATTTTCTTAATCGTTATTGTCACATTATATCCAATGGCGTCTTATTTAAATGTTAAAATTCCTATTTCAACTCTTATCGCATTAACTGTATGTTTAATCCCAACTACAATTGGTGCTTTATTAAGTGCTATTGGAATTGCTGGTATGGATCGTGTAACAAGATTTAATGTTATTGCAATGTCAGGAAAAGCAGTAGAAGCTTGTGGTGATGTAGATACAATGATTTTAGATAAGACAGGGACTATTACTTTTGGAAATCGTTTGGCAAGTGATTTTATTAATGTAGATAATGTAAAAAAAGAAGATTTAATTCATTATTCATGTATTGCATCATTACAAGATGATACACCAGAGGGAAAATCGACAGTTGATTTAGCAAAAACAATGGGATGTAATATCAAAGCGGATGATTATAAAGATGCAACATTTATTGAATTTACTGCTGCTAGTAAAATGAGCGGAGTTGATTTAGTAGATGAAACAATGATTAGAAAAGGTGCAGGAGATGCTATTATCCAATTTGTAAAAGAGAATGGTGGAATCATTCCCGAGGACCTATCAAATAAGATTGATCAAATTTCTAAATTGGGCGGAACTCCACTTGTTGTATGTGTTAATAATAAAATTTATGGAGTTATCTATTTAAAAGATACGGTAAAACCAGGATTAAGAGAAAGATTTGAAAGATTACGTAAAATTGGAATTAAAACAATTATGTGTACAGGAGATAATCCATTAACTGCGGCTACAATTGCAGCTGAAGCTGGTGTAGATGGTTATATTGCTGAATGTAAACCAGAAGATAAGATTGAAACAATTAAAAAAGAACAATCTCAAGGAAAAATTGTTGCGATGACGGGAGATGGAACAAATGATGCTCCTGCACTTGCTCAAGCAGATGTAGGAATCGCTATGAACAGTGGGACAACGGCTGCAAAAGAAGCAGCGAATATGGTTGATTTAGATTCTGATCCAACTAAAATACTAGAAGTAGTAGAAATTGGAAAGCAATTGCTTATTACTCGAGGTTCTTTAACAACGTTCTCTATTGCAAATGATATTGCTAAATATTTTGCAATTATTCCCGCAATATTTATTACAGCTATTCCTCAAATGAGTGTCTTAAATATCATGGGATTGAGTTCACCATCGAGTGCTATCTTGTCCGCATTGATTTTTAATGCCATTATCATTCCTTGTCTCATTCCACTTGCAATGAAAGGTGTTAAATACAAACCAATGAGTGCGTCAAAAATGTTAGGAAGAAATATGATGATTTATGGATTAGGTGGAGTTATTTGTCCTTTTGTAGGAATTAAAATCATTGATTTAATCATTTCACCTTTGCTTATTTTATTAGGATTTTAGGAGGTAAATTTTATGAGAAAATATTTAAAACCATTTAAGACTGCATTTTTTGTTTCAATCGCAATGTTTCTTCTTTGTGGTTTTGCTTATCCAATGGTATTAACAGGAATTTCACAGGTTATTTTTCCTAATCAAGCAAATGGAAGTTTAGTAGAAATGGATGGAAAAGTTGTAGGATCTACATTGGTTGGACAAGATTTTACAGATGAACGTTTATTTCATTGTCGTCCTTCTGCATATAACTATAATACTTACACACAAGAAGATAAAGAAAATGGAACATATACAGGATTGTCATCAGGTAGTAATAACTATGCTGTTAGTAATCCAAAATTAGAAGAAAGATTAAATCAAGATATTGAACAGTTTTTAAAAGAAAATCCTACAATAACTAGAGATGAAATACCTTCTGATATTATTGCTGCTTCTGGTTCAGGTCTAGATCCGCATATTTCAGTAGAAGCAGCCAATGTACAAGTAGATAGAATTGTGAAAAATACACAATTATCAGAAACCAAAGTAAAAGAATTAATTAAGCAAAATACAGCTGGAAAATTGTTTGGAATTTTTGGGGAAGAAAGAGTCAATGTATTAGAATTAAACCTATCACTTGTGAAAGAATTAAAAAATTAGAATGTTACAAAAAATCGATTTCATGTCGATTTTTTGGTCGTTTAAAAGTTATATCTTCAATAGAACTTTCACAAGTGATATAATATAAAATAAATTTAATGATCTAAGAAGGTGATAGTATGAACAGAAATATAAAAATATTAGTTATTGAAGATGAAGGCGCTATTCGAAATTTGATTTCTACCGCCTTACAAACAAATGGATATAAATATGAAGTTGCATCAAATGGTTCATCTGCATTATCGTTGTTATCAACTCATCAGTATGATATGGTTCTTGTTGATTTAGGATTACCAGATATAGATGGCGTTGAAATAATAAGAAAATATAGAACATTTTCCACAACACCAATTATTGTAATAAGTGCTAGAAGTAACGATGATGATAAAATTAATGCATTAGATGAAGGGGCAGATGATTATTTAACAAAACCTTTCAATGTGGAAGAACTTTTAGCGAGAGTACGATCTACTTTGAGAAGAACACAATATCTAGATAATAAACAAACTGAAGAAGAACATATTTTTACAAATGGATTATTAAAAATTGATTATATTTCTCAGTCTGTATTTGTGTCAGATGAAGAAATTCATCTTATGCCTATTGAGTATAATTTGCTTTGCTTATTAGCAAAAAATGTAGGAAAAGTATTAACACATCAATATATTTTAGATAAGGTTTGGGTAAATGCTATTGAATCTGATTTATCTTCTTTAAGAGTATATTTAACATCACTTAGAAAAAAGATTGAAAAAAAGAGTCACGAAAAATATATACAAACACATATTGGAGTTGGATATAAAATGGTGCGTGTTACTTCAACAGAAGAGGAATAAGAGATATGAATAATACAGTCTTAGTTTGTTTATCTCCTTCTCCATCAAATATTGAAGTGATTCAAAGTGCATATCAATCACTTCATAAAAAGGATAAATTCATTGCCATTTATGTATCAAATCATAAACAAAGTTTAAAAGAATTTGAACAACGTCAATTAGATAAAAATATGGAGTTAGCAAAACAGTTAAATGCAGATGTTGAAATCATTTATGCCGATGATACAGTAAATCAAATCATACAATATGCTAACATTTATAAAGTAAAGAAAATCGTTGTGGGGAAAAGTATTAATAAAAAAAGATGGTATTTGAAACATTCTTTAAGTGAACAGATATTAGAACAAGCTCATAATTTTGAAGTATTAGTAGTACCCACTAAAGCAAAAATAAAAATACCTAAAATTGATTTTCAAGAAAAAATGAATTCTCATGACAGCTTTATCAGTATTTTTATTTTAATGGTTTGTACTCTGGTTGGTTATTTCTTTTTTATGATGAATTTTCATGATTCTAATATTATTATGGTCTATATCTTAGGAGTTCTTTTGATTGCGTTATTAACGTCAAGTAGAGTGTATAGTGTTTTATCCACTATCGCAAGTGTTCTATTATTCAATTTTTGTTTTACTTTTCCAACGATGAGTTTATCTGTTTATGATTCTTCGTATGTGATGACTTTTTTAATTATGATTATAGTCGCTTTTATAACAAGTACTCTGACAAGTCGAATAAAACAAAATGCATATACGTCATCGAATATGGCATATATTTCAAAAATTTTATTAGAAACAAATCAAACACTCCAACAATATTCTTCTGAACAAGATATTGTAAATGCAGGGTGTAAAATTCTTTCAGAATTATTAAAAAGAAATATCATATATTATACAGTTGAAAACAATAATTTAAATCAATCTATATTTATTTCCATTGATAATAAAGTAGATATAAATGAATATTTAAATCCAAGTGAAAAAGGTGTTGCAGAATGGGTGGCTATTCATAATAAGTATGCCGGTGCATCTACAAGATATCTTTCCAATGCAAAATGTCTTTACTATGCAATACGTAAAGGTGAAAATGTGCATGGTGTCATTGGGATTGATTTGAACAACGAACGAATAGATTCTCTTGAAAATCGTATTCTTTTAGCGATATTAGGAGAAATGGCACTCTCTTTAGAAAATATAAAAAATATGCAAGAGAAAAACGAAGCTATTTATACAATGAAAAAAGAACAACTGAGATCAGACTTACTGCGATCTATTTCACATGATTTAAGAACACCTTTGACATCAATTTATGGAAACTCAGATATTTTGTTAAATGATAATGGACAATTAAGTGAAGAAAAAAGAAAAATTTTATGTGCTGATATTTATGATGATTCTTTATGGTTAATAAATTTAGTTGAAAATCTCTTGGCTATCACGAAAATTGAGGATGGAAAAATGAAATTAAAAATTGAACCACAAATGATAGAAGATATTGTGAATGAGGCATTAAAGCATGTAAATAGAGAAAAGAAAAAATATCAAATCAATATTGACATTAAAGATGATTTTTTAATGGCAGACATGGATGCTCGCTTAATTATACAGGTTATTATAAATTTAGTTGACAATGCGATTAAATATACACCAATTGGTTCAATAATAGATATTGTAGCTTATCAAAAAGAAGAAATGATTTATATGGAGGTTCGTGATACTGGCGAAGGAATTCCAAAAGAAGAAAAAGTAAAGATTTTTGAAAAATTTTATACTTTAAATAATGTATTAGCAGATAGTAAAAAAAGCATTGGGTTAGGATTATCATTATGTAAATCGATAGTAGAAGTTCATGGTGGAAATATCTATGTATTGGATAATTATCCTAAAGGATCAATTTTTACTTTCACATTACCGGCTACCAAAATTAATTTGAATAATGGAGATCCTAAATTGAAAGAAAATATCTATTAAATTGAAATATATTAATTTGAGTAGTAATACTATTGAAATTTCTTTTTTAAACCAAACAAAGAAGAATATGTAATTGGGAGCTAGAAAACTCCCTTTTTATTTTGGATTAGCAAATACTACTCCTTGCATGGCAGTTCTTAATTGCGATAATGTGTATTTTTTCGTATGCCAATCAGTTTGTGCTTCTTTAAATGTATTTGTCTTTCCATCTAAATTTCCTTCTTGAATAGTTAGAGTATCTCCATCAACTGCAATGACAATTCCAACATGATTTCTTCCAATACCAGAAAATACAGCACCTGGTTTTGGTGTTGTTGAACGTTCAAATTTATCTCCGTGTGTTTTTAATAGTTGATCTACACACTTCCAACCGTCACCAATAAATCCCGGTGAATATCCATACAGTTCATAAAATCGTCCCCATGCGAACCAAGTGCATTGTCCATACAACTTTGCTTTGAACCGCCCCTGTCAAGTAGACAGGTGAAATAATTAAAAATATTCTTGAGATGAAGTTGTCGATGAGACAACTTCATTTCTTTATGCAGTTAAAGTTGAACCTCTAAATACCTTGCTTTCATCATCGCTGTTTGATGAATATTCCTTGATCCAGCGATGAATAGAACTTAATGAGATTCCAAGATTATTAGCTACTTCAGCCATGATAAGTTCAGGATGATGCTTCCTATAATTAACAGCATCAATTTTAAATTGTTTATCGATTTGTTTCTTTTTAGCCATATAACTTTACCCCTTATTTATAATTTGATTATTGATTAATATAGGTTACATCTATTATCCGTATTAATCAATACTGTTGTTATTTTACTGACATTTCTCTATTTAACTGGACCTAAATATATACTAGTACCAAGTAATTTCCCTTGCTTCCTGTTCATCTCTTGGCCACTTGAATCTGCCATTTTCAAGTCTTTTATACAAAAGCACAAATCCATCACCTTCCCAATATAAGGCCTTCATCATTCTTGTGTTTCTGCCGCAAAACAAGAATAGGGAATTAGAAAATGGATCCAGATTGAAATTTGTTTGAACAAGTGCCGCTAATCCATCTATTTGTTTTCGCATATCTGTATAGCCTACAGCTATATAGATATGTTCAGCTTTAGAAACATCTCCTAACATAGTAATACCTTAATTATATTCATAACTGTGCTTAAATCGCTTTGATGATTAAATTCAATTCGAACATTTCCTTTTGTGATGGTAAGAGGTTCGCTCTTAGATACATCAACATTAACTGGTACAAATGAACGTTTTGATTCAATTTTTACAGATGAGGACTGTTCATTAAGTAAATCGTTTTTAATTAATCTAAGATATTTGTAATAGGTAGATTTACCAACATGATTTAAATCACACCATTCACTCAATGTCACATCGCTATTATTGAAATCAGTAATTAATTGTTTCCATTTTAAAATATTTAACTCATGTTTTGTTTTTTTAACATTATCTTCCATCATGACACCTCCAATAATTATACCCGATATCATAGAGTTTACTAGACTTCTATAGAAGTCTATAAATTTCTACAATATCTTTAGATAAATAGTGTCACAAATGATTAATAAATTAAATACACCTTTTTATTTTGCGCTTACACTCATTTTATAAAAAACATATAAAAACGGGATGAATTAATCATCCCGTTATATATGACTATTAATTATTTTCTTTTTTTCTAAGAACTTTAGCTCCTGCAATACTTAATAATGCTAATCCTGCTAATGTTCCTACTAATGCATCATCACCTGTTTTTACATTTGTAGTTGTATCACCATTATCTACTGGTGTTTTTGCGGTGTTATCTACAGGTGTTGTTGTATTTGCTTCTAAGCTATTAATTGCTTTTTCTAATGTAGCTTTTACACTATCTACTTCTTCTTGAGTTGTATTTGGATTTTCAAATACTACTGTTGCTTCATCTAATGCTTTTGTTAATCCATCAAATGATGCTTTTGTATAATTTGCACTATTTAATCCTTCTGCTTGATTAATTAAATCTTCTAATAAGCTCTTATCTGGAACTAATCTTAAGTTCAAGAATGCTGTTACTAAATTAGTATATGCTTCATTTACTTCTGGTTGCATTGCATTTACATCATTATATACACCATTTGCTGCTGTTAACGCATCATTAAATTGTGTCCATGTAGTTTCTGTATATTTAGTTGAATCTAAATCACTAACTTTATCTATAAATGCTTTTAATGCTGTTTTATCTCCTACATAGAATTCTAATTTTTGCATTGCACTTGCAAGTCTATCAAATGCCACGTTTACTTCATCTTGAGTTGCACTAGCATTATTATATACAGCATTAGCTTCATCTCTAGCTGCTTTAAATTCATTAGCTACTACTGGAATTACATTTTTTAAGTCATCTTCAGTAATTGCATTTGCTAGCTCGATTGCAATCTTTAATGCTGTTTTATCACTATCAACTACTTTTACTAAAGCATCTTTTACAGCTTGTAATAATTTTGCTACATTGTCTACATCTGCTTGAGTAACATTTTCATCAGCTAAGACAGTTTCTGCATTAGCTAATGCTTCAGCAAATTTAGCCCAACTTTCTTCTGTATAGTCATCTTTATTTAATTTTTTAGCTTCTTCTACTGCTTGAGTTAAATTAGATTTATCTACTGCTATTCCTGACTCTAATTTCACAGTTGCAGTGCCTGATTGTATACGATCTTGTAGAGAAGTTGCACGTACAATTAACTCATTTGCTGATTCATCAAGAGATACGGTTAACTTACCACTTGCATCAATTACTGTTTCTGCATTTTTTGCACCTTCTACACTCCATTCTACATCTTGAGATGGATTGTAAGTTCCTTCTACTAATGCACGGAAATTCAATGTAGTTCCTTTTTTCATTTCTGCTTGTGCAGGATTTACTTTTACGTTATAAATCACTGGATCTTCTTCTTTTTCTCCTGGAAGAAGAGAAATTAGTTTTCCTGCTGCCCTAATTTCATTAATACGCATTGCACAGTTTACATCTACTGGATTTCCTTGTTCATCATAATGTACAGGTTGTGTAACAACAAGTTTCAAGTATCTTCCTTTTGCTACACTTGGATCTAAGACATGTTCAGATTTACTGCTTCCATCATCTTTATCATATGTAGCAATTTCTTTCCAGCTTTCTCCATCATCACTGATATATACTTGATATGTACGGGTATTCCAATTTTTATCCTTATCTCTTCCATCAGCACCAGAAATTTCGTTATCATGTGCATAAGTAGCGTGGAATAATTGAAGTTTACTTAATTCATATGTTCCTCGCATATCAATCACTGCTTCTCCAGGGTTTTGTTCATTAATATGCTCTGCACACCATTTTGATACAAAACTATCATCTACCATTTTTGCTCCGCTTTCATTTTCATTTACCTGTTGATTTGCAGATACTGGCTTATTGCTTAAAATATTATTTTCGATATTACCTTTATCATCTAAGCGATCATTGCTGCTCAACATAAATGAGCTTTCTACTGGTGTTCCTTCTGTTCCATCAGCAGCCATTGGAGTTACGCGTACACTTAGAGATTCCCAAGTAAATGCTTCTTCATTGGCAAGTGTGATTGTTTTTCCTGTCTTATCAATTGGCGTTTTTTCGCCATTAACTGTCTTGAACCATTCTACTTTAGTTTTACTATCACTGTCTTCATCTGACATTGGAACAAAACGATAAGATGCTTGATAGACACTTTCATTTGAATTTTCTTCAGATGCAAATGCAGTGATAGCTACATCTTTTACAGTTGGAACTTTAACTTCATCTTTTTGTCCCCAAATCTTAAATTCATAAATACGAGCAGTATTTTTAGGATTATCATCTTGAACTGCTTCTGTTAACCATAAACGATAATAACGATAGTTTACGGTCTTATCTAAAGTTATGTCGCGTTCTCTAATATCATTGTCCTTTACAGTTACTATATCTGTCCATGTTTCACCATCATTACTTCCCTGAACACTAAAATTTTTAGCGATATAGTCTGATTTTTCATTACCAGCTGAATAAACAGTGAATCCTTTAACATCATAACTATTTTCTCCTAGATCCATCTTCAACCATGTTGGTTGGTGACTAGTACTTGTATCTTCACCACACCATTTAGTATCATTAGCTCCATCGGATGCTTTATATGGTGCTTCTGAATCATTCATAAAGTGATTTGCTGTAATATTTTCTTTTGGAACTTGTAATGAAATATTTGTAGAACCTGCAAATAGACCATTACTTGCTTGTGAGACTGGTGTTTCATTTCCTTTAGCATCTACACCTACTGCTTTATAGAAATAATAACCTTGTCCATCTATCTTATCTATATATCTGTTTTCTCCTGCTAAAGAAATTCCTACGCAAGATTCTGCATTTGCTTCAAAGTCAGCAGTTTCGCCACGATAGATACGTACTTTTTCTACTCCTTCTGGTACATCCCATGTCACAGATACTGTATTAATAGCATCTTTCACTTCTTCTGCTTGAAGATTTGTAATAGGATTTTTTAAATTTGTTTCATCATATTCGAAAGAATTTGCTAATAAATCACTGCGTACTGCTGTGATTGCTGCAATTTTAATTCCTTCAGCTTCTGGAAGAAGAATTGATTCCAATTCTTTTTCATTGTTTACAGGAATTTTATATATATATTGATAGTTATCCACTGTCATTCTATCAACTGTTCCGTTGTGGAAATGTGTAAATACATGGGCAATTTGATCTTTTACTTCAGCAGATGCAAACATATTAGTGAAACGATCCCATCCTGATAAGTTTGCTTGCCAGTCAGCAAAAGAAAGTTCTTTTTTCACTTCTTCACCATCTTGATATACAGTAAATTCTCCGCTTATTGCTCCATTACCTGCTGCTGAACCTAATATATAGATTGCATCATATTTACCTTCTGGTAAACTGATTCTTTGACCTTTAGCTTGAACAAAGTTCTTATCTTCACCTGTTCCTGAACCCATTTTGAATTCAGCACCATTATAAGTAATTGTTGGTTCCCATAATGCTTCTGGAATCGTATTACCTTTTTCATCAAAATCTCCTTCTTTTCTATTTTCATCAGAACTTGTTCCATCTATATTATAGAATGAAGAAAGATCTGCTGCTTTAGAAGATAATTCTGCCTGTTCTAATCCACTTTCATCAAGAGTTACTTCAATAGTAGTAATTTCATATTTATCTACTGTATAAGAAATCTTATTTCCATTAATTTCAATATTTTTATTTAATTTGTCATCATCATGTTCTAGAAGGTTTACTTCTTTTGCTGAAACAACATTACTTGGAAGAGTTAGTGTTACTTTACTTCCATCTTTTCCTTCTGATTCATATGTACGAAGGTCAAGTTTATTTTTAACCCCTGCTTCATCTTGTGGAGTTTTCATAACAGTAAGTTGAACGTTGTTATCATCACTTTGAGCTGATGCAAATGAATGATTGCTAGCAAGTGCACCTTCATGTTTCAATGCCTGTTTAGCAGCTGATTCATAGTTGAATTCATATCCTTTATGTACAGTATCTGCACTTCTCCAGTCATTTGCATGTGGGTAAACTGAATATGAAAATTCATGTTGTGTCTTTTCAATAATATAATTATCACCCCATCCAGAGCATCTTACATCTGCTCCCATTGGAGAACGTAGTGCTGAAAGACGAAGTCTAGTACTTCCATCATCTTGTTTCAAGGCATCCCATCCATATTTACTATCATTTAAAATACTTACTCCATGACTTCCATCATTATCAGTAATATCTGCCCATTTATGACCTGATACTTCAAACTTCAAACTATCATCTACTGTATCTCTAGTTGTTGGACGTTGAAGACTTCCATATGCCATTTCATAATCTGCCATATCTGCATCTGCAGCAATTGGGAATGCGATTTTCAACATTTGTTGATCTTCTTTCCAATCAACTGCCATATCAACATCAACTTTATCGCTGTCTGCATCTAAAATCATATCTTGTTTTATAGTAGAATTTCTCCATTTTTTAGATACACGTACTACTACACGTTCAGCGCTTTGATCAACTATTTCTACAGATTGAGCTTCATTTAAAATTCCAATTGGGGCTGCATTCATTTGATCTTTTGTAACATCCCAAGCTGCATAAGAATTTGATCCTGTATCTGTTAAAACATGAAGCTCGCTTCCTGTTCCTTCAACAAATGCTGGTCTATTTCCATCTTTCTTGTTGTAAATTTGACGAATATTACCAGTAGTCTTATCTACTTCTACTTTTAAATTTTCATTTTCCATAGTAACTATATTTCCTGCATCAGCTACTGATAGAGAAGAAGTAACATTTTCTCCCTTATCTTCACTTACAGAGAATACTTTATATCCAACTGCTGGAATATTTTTTGCTTGGAAACGAATTGTTGCTGTGTTGTTTTCATCATCACGACTTATTACTGTACCCAATAATTTTTCTTGTCCATCATAAACAGCAACTTTTTCAGGGATACTGTTATCAAATTTTACATCCACTTCCACCATTTCATCTCTTGCCCATGAAAGAGCATTAAATACGATAACTGGTGTTCCATCTACTTGTGTATCTGCCACATATGCCATAGAGTTTACACCACTATTTAGCGTATTTTCCATTAAGCGTTCTGCAAGTTCTTGATCATTATATGTATCCATATATGCATATGGAATACCAGATCCAGGAAGAACATCATGGAACTGATTAATTAAGATTCTGTCCCATGCTTTGTAAAGGTTTGCAGTATCTGCATCTGGCATTGCATTTAACCAATTACCGATTGTAGCTGCTTTTTCAGCTTGTTCTGCAAGGATTTCATTTTTACGATTATATTTTTTTACCTGTCCCCAAGAAGTATAAGTACCACGATGGTTTTCAAAATACATTTCTCCATCTACTTCACGTACATTAGTTAAATCTTGTTTTTCTAAATCGTCAAAAAATTCTGAAATTGTAGCAAGTTTTACCTCTGCACCGTCAACTGTTTTTCCATCATAGCGGTTATATCCATTTCCATCAGGACCACCACCATGATCTCCGCCTCCAAACATTCCTAATGCAATTTTAACATTTGTTTCATATCCAGATTGTTTGTTTCTATCGAATGCTTCTTTAATTGCGTTATCATTATAATCGCTTACATAATCAAGATGAGGAGCATAAGATAATACTTGAGATTTTCCATCTATACCATTCCATTTAAAAACATCAGATTTTCTTCGAGCCTTACCATTATTTCCGTCATTTTGCCAATTTAGTTTTGTAGTAACAAAACTATCCATACCACTCTTTTTTAAAATCTGAGGAAATTGACCACTGAATCCAAAAGTATCAGGCACATAACCTACAGTACTTGTCTTTCCAAATTCCTTTTCAAAGAAATGCTGTCCTTCAAGACTTTGACGTACCAAAGATTCACCACTTGGGATATTTAAGTCTGGCTCTACTACTTGTCCTCCTGGATTATCCCATTGACCATTTTTCATGAATTTCTTAATTTCTTCATACATTTCTGGATAATATTCTTTTGCCCATTCATAATGTTTTGTCGCAGACATAGTAAATTTATGATTTGGGTTTTCATTCAATGCTTTGATTTCTCTTTGTAACGTATCTTTAATAACGTCTCTAGCTGTATCTTCGTACGGCCATTGCCATGCTGTATCAATATGAGCATTTCCTACCATATACATAGTATGATCATCATAAGTTGCAGCATGTACGTTGATAGGTGTTACCAATCCTGCTGCCATAGAAACAGTTAAGATTGTTGTAAGACCTTTTTTCAACTTTTTATGTTTCATTACTTTCCCACTAGTATATTATAAATGACTCATGTAGCAGTCATAAACAAATATACCTTCTCCTTTCTATCAACCTTTTAGACCGTGGTTGATTCCGGTTGAATATCTTTGTAAAACTGATATATGTGAATGTGAATTTGTATTTTTTGTGACATTGACTATTTCAAAAAAATCTCACCGAACCACATCTTTAAACAATATTAATTAACTTAGACTAATTTTCCCTATCATCAACAAAAATTATGATGAAATTCTTTTTGAACTTACTTTCTTTAAAAAATAAAGAAGTTTTTAATCAACTTGATTAATATTCTAAAACAACATATTGTTTAAAATGGAAGATACTAAATATATCATTTTATCTTACTTAAATATCTTTTAGATAAAAATATTTAATAGAGCTTATCAATCCTACCTTTACAGTTTTAATTTGTAAGATGAAGAGTGGAATTTTTTGAATAATAAGCTAAATATACTTACTATCTTAACGTTCTTTGTATTTCATAACAAAATTTTATCACCTTTCTACAATTAACGGTTTTGATCTTATAGACTAAAACAATTAATTTATCATCGTAATTCAAAAGATAAAATAAACGTATATAAAAATCGTCTACAAAAAAGTATTAATATTATATTTCTTGAATACAACAACTTATTCTTCTCCAAATATGACACTAATTATAAAAACTATTTGTAAATACTTTTTAAAAATAAAGAATATCGCATATCACTAATTACTGATGAACAAAAAGATCCAGATAAAAGTTCTATAAAAATCCCATCTTTAATTGATGAAATTAAAATTTTGCACCTTATTAATCAAATTAAACTAATCAATAAACAAGGTGTAATAAGAAATACAAATAACTATGATAAACTCTCTAGCAAAATAAAATCAATGGTGCAACACCATATGAATCCCATCAATTTAAAATTCTACATACAGCTACAACCAAAAAAAGCTCAAATTATTTTAGAAAAATATTTTAATAAATCATACACCTATCATTAAACATAATGATGCATTTAAAACTTATCATAACCACAAATGTTCAAAAAAGTAAAAAACACTAATACATCCTAGGTATCTGTGTTTAAAAACTATGATTAAATCATATATTATTTATTAAAAACAGAACAATAATTTAATTCTCAACTGTCAAAATAAATAATAATTTTTAAAACTGCCTTGTAAATGTATTTTCCCCATGACCTTTTTTACAAACTCACGATTCACTTTTCAAAGATCTCTTAAATTTTGAGTTAAAAATCAATATTTAAACAAATAATTTTTTCAATAATCATTTTCACTCTCCATTCTTAACACATATATCGTATCACGAAAGTAGTTTGTCGAATATACCAACACTTTGCAACAATTCAGAGTTAAACTAGTATAATAGCTTATTGCAACATTTTAATTAAAATGTGTACAAAAAATCTTAAATCCAAAATTCATTTTAAGTTTTCACTTAATTTACTTACCTTTATTCAATATTATTAAAAAGGCCCCGTAAAAATAGGGCCACCCAATATATATTTCTTATTTTTATATCATTCTTAATTATATTTTAAAAATTTTTATCACAGTACTCTTTCCAAATTTTTTCTCCTTCATCACCATACAATGTTGCTCTTCCTTGCGGAGTTGTTGGATCTTTTATCTCACACAATTCTGCTCGAAGCATAGCCTGCATACACCAATAGTAAAGATTTTCAGAATAATCTCGAACAAGATTTTCTAATTGTTCACTTCCAAATGTTAGACCTCTTTTATTAATCTCTGCATCCATTTTCTCACAATCTACCAATTTAAATGATGGATATGGGTAAGTCATATCCTGTTGTTCATATTCTTCTGCATATCTTGCTTCACTTTCACTAATTTCTGGAAGAATTCCATTATCACCAAGTACACTATCATTCAATCCCCAATAATTTGGGATAAAAGATTCCCCTGACAGATACTGTCTAACTGCTTCTTCATTCTTACCTAACACTTTTTTATTAAAATCTTTCAAATCTAGTTCTTTTTCATCACCATGTTCTATTAAATAAGAAATCATAACTGATGGATCATCACTTTCTTCTTTTCCAAAAGTTTCGATCGTTGCAATGATCAAAGGCACTTTAAGATCATAGTAGAAATCATTTTGAATTACAGACATCTGCCCTTCAACTTCTGGAGATGATGAACCTACAGACTGATCACTTAACATATAATACAAATATTTTCCATATCTTGTAAGCAAGTTATCCTGCATAGAGATTCCATATTCTGCACGTAAAACATCAGATAAAGCCAACGCTGAATCTTCTGAATAGAAATCTGCTAATCCATTATATAACCATAAATTTGGTGCATATCTCAAGTTTTCCTGACGATTTAAACTATCAAAAAATGAATGATATAAAGTGCGTGACATTCTTTCACAATCAATTGCTTCTTCCATTTCAAGTGTCAATGCACTACCACCAGCTCCTGTACCACCTAAAATAATATTATCGTTTTCATCGGTACGCAAAAGAATTACAGGTGCTTTAGGTGTCTTTCCATTAAATAAATTTTTATAATATTCATAGAAAAGTTTTACTGCATCCAAAGCATTTATATCTGCAGTATCTGAAATTGCCTGATCTATATAGAAAACATCTTTTTGTTGCTCATCAATTGGAAGTTGTTCAAAATTACCGAAACAAAATGCAGAGTAATAGATTTCATTAAACACATTCCAATCTGGGTTTTCTTTAATAAAAGAAAATTTTTTACTATTTACTTCCGTGAAAGGCATAATACTGTTCCATTCGTATTCAGTATCTAACTTAAAGGTAAGCTTAGATACAGATTGTTCAATTTTAGAAGCTTCTTCCTGTCCTACCCATGGCAATGCAAGTAGCTGCCTTCCTTGAAACACTAATAAATCTTCATAAAATGCACCATATACTGTCCCCACATTCGTATCCGCATCTACACCCATACGAACATCATATGTAAATGTAAGTGGTTCTATCTTTTTAGGTGAATTTATTTTCCAAACACCTCCGGCTTCCTCTACCGTAACGTCTTTCCCAGATTCTGTAACACATTTTGGCTCTGATGTATTAATTTCAGGCATTTGAAAGAATAACTCTGTTTCTGCTTTAATTTTTTCTGGAATAACTTCCATTGTCACACTAACAATTCCTGTTGATGCGGAATTTGCTTTAACGATATAATTAACCGCATAAGTTTCATTTGAACTTTTTACATTATTTTTTACAATAATAATTGTCCCAAAAATCACTAGCACACATATAATAATGCCTGCCAGTATCCACCATTTTTTCATATTGTTTTTCATTCTATTCTTCCTCTACTTTTCCATCCATATTTTCTAAATATTCATAACGTGCCATAGGATCCCCTACTTCAAATCCCGCTTCTTTTATTTTCAAGCAGTTTGCTTTCAACAATTCGTCAATTAATTTTGAATATTCGTGAATACTTTTTTCAGTTTCAGAATCAGCATAACTAAACTGATTTAAGTCATTATTTTCTTTTAAATTTTCTAGCTCTTCTATAGATATTTTTTCAATTGGATAATATTCTAATTCTTTATTAAGCCAACTACCAAGTGTCCATTCTGCTGAATTGAGATGTTCGACTATTGTTGAATCATTTCTTACTGTCTTACCTAACTGCCAAAGTGGAATAATCTCTTTTCCAACAAAATAATTTTTCCAATTTTCTACATAATCATCTTTTAAAAGTTGTTTTACCATATCTTCCATAGAAAAAGAATCCCACTCATAACATTTTAAAAGCTCATTCAAAACACTATCTTTTCCCGCAATTGTTTCCATCCTTTTTATCATAAGAGGAGCTTGTATATAATGAAGAAATTCCACTTGTGCTTGTGACTTTAATCCTTCTTCTTCCATCGGAGCAATTTGATATAAAACTGGCTCTTTACAACGCATATAAAGATATTGGTCATAAAGTTTTGCAAACTGTAAATCATCTTTCCAACCATATGATATTCTCATCGATTCTGGCATTTGCTGCAATGCTATATTTTCATAATAAGTAGCAAGTCCTTCACTAAACCACAAAAGTGGTGCCATATGAAGTGTCTGTCCATGTAATGAACTATCTAAAAATGCATGAAACATTCTGTGACTAAGAAGTTCCCAATCCCTTGTATTTTCAGGATTAAATGATGCTCCCACACTATGGCTTCCAGCACCTCCAATTATTTGTTTTTCTCCTGGTAAGAAAATAACACTATATTCTTTTTTTAATGTAAATAAATTTTGATAATATGATAATAACGATTTAAGCGCTTCTTCATATATAACATCTTGTGTCCATTTTTCTCCTTGTGGACCGTAAATATTTAATTTTCCATCTTCTACATTAATTTCACGTCTTTCAAATTCTCCCATCGCAAAACAATCATTCATCAAATCATATAAATCTGGCCAAGTTACATTTTTCTTCATTTCAAAAGGATTTACTTCCATCCATCCTTTTTCTGATTCTAAATTTATAGACAATTGTTTCATCAAGACTTCTTCGTTAGATATACCTTCTACATAAGCCTCTTCTGGAAGAAGAAGAGTGTGTAGTCCATCAAAAACACAAAATTTATCATTAATTATTCCTTGAGCACCATGTTTTCCATCTTCTCCTAAATTTACATGATACTTTAATTCCTTAGTTTTTCCACTTTCAATCCATAATGTTTGCTTTGACGATTCATCTAATTCTATATTTTCTCCAACCGAAGGAAAACTAAATTCTCTTTTAGCAGAAGTTGATGGATTGGTTATCTTTAGTGTAACTGCCAATCGATTTTCTCCATCTGGTTTTAAATAATATTCAAATATTCCTAGCCCTTCTTCTTTTTTTAATGATGAACATCCAACCAGCAACAGAATTCCTGCAAACATAAAAAAAATTTGCATATATCGTTTATATTTTTTATTCATATTTTATCTTCCTTTAACATTGAATTCATTATTTTCAGGGATATCATAAATAATTTGTTGTAAGTTATAAATTAAATAGCAACACCAAAGTATCTTTACAGACAAATTACCTTTGAATACATTGAATGATCTCCTCTTTATTATCAGCATTGACTAATTCTTCTAATATTTTTTTTGAATCCACTATAGAATATAAGTCTTTTAAAATATTCTTTGTTTTTTGAGGATTTTTCATATTCATTGCAATTAAAAAGATAACATCAACATGATGTTGATTCCATAAAATTGGGTTCTTTAAAGTCACAACAGCTACTTTTGATTCAATGATTTCTTTTTCACTTCCATGTGGGATTGCAATTCTATTTCCCAAATCTGTGCTCATTATAGCTTCTCGTTCAAAAACAGTTTTTTGATATTCTTTTGTAACATAACCGTTATCATACATTTGCTCACATACATACCTTAAAACATCTTCTTTTTTTTGAAAATCTACTTGTGCAAAAACAACTGTTTCATCTATAATCTTTAACAAATGTTCTAAATTATGGTGTTTTAAATTTTGTGATGATTCTATTAAATAATTATTGATATCTCGAATATCAAATTCAGATAAAAATGTAGAAACAAGAACAACTGGTTTTTCACATTTTTGAATTGGAACAGTAGAAATAACAAAATCAATCTTAGATAAGTCCATTATATTGAGTTTACGAAGAGAAATTATATCAACAATCCGAACTGATGAAACAAATCTCTCAATTCTATGAGCAATCAAACGAGAAAAGCCAATACCTTCTGGACATACAACAATTACTTGTTTTTGTTCCATAGAACGTTCAACAGCCGCTTGAAAATGAATTGTTAGAAAACCTATTTCATCATCATTTAAATTATTTAATAAATCATTATGTAATATTTCAATAGCCAAAGTCACTATCGAAAACATCGCTGAATATTTAGATTTAATTTCATGAATAAGTGGATTTTCTATTTTAACATGATATTGTATCCTTTGAATCATGGGAATAAGATGAGTTATAATACTTAATTTTAATTCTTTATCCTGTCTCAAATCAAAGTGTACAGAGTCCGAAACAAATGAAATCATTTGATCAACTAAATCTAAATATTCTTCTTTAACATTCAATGAATAACTATCCACATCCAAATGTAAAAAGTCATTTTGAATTCCTGAACAAACAAGATATTGATGTATATACTTTATCTCTCCATTTGGAATATGAATATCACAACTTTCTAAAATTGATGAAGCAATAAAATGTGCTACTGCCATTGTCCTTTCAACTGGTTCTATTGTAAAAATTCGTTCTGATTCCTCTTCATTATAAAAAGATAATGATTTTATTCTCTTAATTAAAATAAGCAAATGAATTATAAGATTTACGTATGAGATTTCATTTATTGTATACCCTAATTTTTTTTCAGCTTCAAGAACAATTTTCTCTACTTTATCCATATAATCAACATCAAAAATATTCTTCAAACAATTAAATGTAGATAAATCCAATCTTGTTACTTGTCTTTCTTGCTCCTCTTCTTCAAATTCAAATTGAAGAAATGAACTTGCTAATTGACTTAATCCATGACGAATATCATTTTCATTTCCAATAACTCTCGTCCCTTTACGATCTCTTATTAGTGTAAGATTATATTTATTTAACTTTTTTTCAATAACTTCAAAATCTTTCACAATTGAAGTTTTAGAAACCATAAACTCTTCAGAAAGTCTATTTAAAGATGTACCTTCTTTATGTGAAAGTAATCTTGATGTAATCTTCATTCTGCGCATTTTCGTTGATAAAACATCAACTGCTTCTTTTGTTTCATCTGTATAATTTAATAAAGATTTTTTTATAGATTCAGAAGCATGTATTCTAATACCAACATTCGTTTTTTTATCTAAAATAATATTTTGTTTTTTGAGAAATTCTTCTATGCATTTAACATCGTTATAAGCCGTTCTTAATGATATATTCATACGATCTGCTAATTGTTGTACAGTAACAAAATCTTGCTCATAAACAAGTTCTTTTAATAACTCTTTTTGACGTTGATTCATGTTGTTCCTTCCCCCTCGGATAATGTGACGGTTCGAAAACGTTTCTTATTGAATATATCAATATAATTTAAATTGACATTTTTTGCACCCTCTATTTTATCAACTTTTCCCTAAAAACTGTTGATTTTTCGTGTTTTAAGCAATGCTTTTAGTAGTTAATCAAGTAAACTTAGAGGGCAATTTATGTTAACTTGCTTATCTGATTACCATTCTTATATTAGCTTATTTCTTTCTACATTAAATATAAAACTATTTTTGATTACCGTCTTTCAAACAGTTCTTTTGAAACCGCTTTATAAATATTTATTTTACACACAAGAAAACATTCTGTCAAATAGAACATAACCTTTGAAAAACTGAAGTATTTATCTTTTATCACTCTGTTTTTTCAGTAAGAATATCTTTTTTTAATAAAAAAATCATCACAACAACTACCACAACACCTGCTAATATTGCTAATACATACATTAAAGGATTTCCTACAACTGGTAACACAATTAATCCACCATGAGGAGCTGCATCTGTACATCCTGCTAATCCAGCAATAATTGCTCCAACTGATGAACCTGCCATAATTGATGGCAATACTCTTATAGGATCTGCAGCTGCAAAAGGAATAGCTCCTTCAGTAATTCCAACCAATCCCATAGCAGTCGCTGCTTTACCAGCTTCTCGTTCATCTGCAGTGAATTTTTTCTTCAATAGCATTGTCGCAATTCCCATACCAATTGGCGGAACACAAATTGCAACTCCTGCCATCCCCATCATTGATGAGTTTCCTTCTGCAATTAATGCAGCTGCAGTTGAAAATGCAACTTTATTAACTGGACCACCCATGTCAAATGCTATCATACATCCAACAGCAATGGCTAATAATACTGTTGATCCACCAGATAAACTTGATAAAGCATCTGTCAATGCTGTTACAACTGTACCCAATGGATTAGCAAGAATATAAATATAACCTAAACCAACAATAACTGTAGTAACAATAGGAATAATTAAGATTGGCATAATTGCTTTTAAAAATTTCGGTACATTCCACGTTTTTACCCATTTAGCCAAATAACCAGCTGCTACTCCTAAAATTAATGCACCTAAGAAACCTGTTTTCACTTCAAAAGCTCCGACTGGATTGTTTGCTAAATAACCAACAGTCATTCCCGGTAATAAACCAGGTCTACCAGCAATTGAGTAAGCAATATATCCAGCTAACATAGGACACATAAATCCGATTGCTGCCCCACCAATAGTATTAATGTTGGCCCAAAATTCATTTGTGACTTCCATACCATTAGCTCCTGCGGTTCCTGTAGCGAGTGCAATTGCAATACAAACACCACCAACAGTAACTGCTGGAATCATATAAGAAACACCTGTCATAACATGTTTCTTTAATTCTCTAAAAAAATCTTTCATATTTTCCTCCTTTTATATTTATACCTAATGCTTTCACTAAAACCATTAAATTTTACTCAATGCATCGTGAATGACGTATTCAGGATCTGAGATACATTTTGCTACATTCTCTCTTACAACAATCTTGTCATCAAAACGTTCCATTCCTTCAATTGCTACTTCAACAGCTAAAATAACAACATCAGCTTCTTTAATTTCTTTTCTTGATAATTCATTTTCAATCCCAATTGAACCCTGAGTTTCAATATGGCAAATATGACCCATTTCTTTTGCTTTTTTTTCTAAAGCTTCTTGTGCCATGTAGGTATGCGCAATACCTGTAGGACAAGCTGTCACTCCAACAATTTTCATTTCTTTTTTCCTCCTTATATTGTTATTTGTGATAATATATTAAATATTTCATCTTGATTTTGTGCACTTAATAATGATTCTCTGAATGAATCATCAATAAGCTTTCTTGAAATATTCGCAAGTATTTTCATATGTGTTTTATTTCTATTTTGAAAAGGTATACCAATCATAAAAATTAATTTAATTTCATTTTCATCCCAAACTATTTCATCTTTGCATCTTCCAAAAACAACAAATGGTTCATTTACACCATTACTTCGGCCATGTGGCATAGCAACTAAATATCCTAGTGCTGTTGAAAATTCTTCCTCTCTTTTATAAACCGCATTTCTATACGCCTCTAGATCATTTATTTTACCATTTTGAAAAGCAACTTCACTTAAATTGTTAATAATATTTTGTTTATTATCTCCAACAATATCTAAACAAATAAGTTTTTTTTCAATAATCATTTTTTCACTCCCCATTCCTAACACATATAATAGTAACATGAATGCATGTTTGTCGAATATACCAACACTTTGCAACAATCCAAACTCAAGCTAGTATAATAATTCATTGCAACATTGTAATTAAAATGTGTACAAAAATGACTTTTTCAAGATTATCGAAAAAGTCATAAAAAGTAATAAAATATATATTGTATCTTAAAATAACAGATCAAAGTTGCTATATCCTCTAGCTGTTACAATTATTAAAATATCACTAACAAACTTTAAAACTAACAGTATAAAATAAGTAATAGTAATAAACTATGTAAAAATACTTTTATTAAAAAAGAAGAATTAATTTTATTGATAAATTCAATAATTTTAATTCTTCTTTAATTTATAACCATTACTTTTCTTTATATCCAATTATATTTCATACAAACATTATATATCCCATCATTTATATTACTATCAGTAACTTCACTTGCGATCTTTTTTAATTCATCACAAGCATTCCCCATTGCAATAGAATACCAATCTCCTTGAAACATATCAATATCATTGTAATCATCACCAAAAACAACTACATCTTTGATCTCTCCTTGAAGATAATTAATCATACATTCAATGCCTTTTCTTTTTGCATCAGGTTGAAACATTAGATATTCTTTTTCAAATCTTAAATTACCTACCGTATCTTTTAAAGTCAAAAGTTCTTCTTGATCTTGAGGTATAGAAATATACATTTTATAGATATCATTAAATTTAGAAAAATCATAATTAGAATCAAAATAATATGTAGATGGTTCTTTTCTAAAACCAGCCTGTTTTAAAAAAAGAAAATCTTTTCCATAAACTTCATTATTATCATAAGGAGCTACAAGCACTCCATAACCAAATTGATTTGCTTGTTTTATTATAGCTAAACACTTTTGAAAATCTAATGGCGCATTTTTAACAAGTTGCTCATTAACAACAAGTCCATGTCCACCATTACATACCATATTTTTTAAACCAATTTTACGCATAAAATTAACTGCTTTGTAATGCACTCTACCAGTAGCAATTGCTACAAAATGTCCATTGTCTTGAAGTTTTTTTAATGCTTTTAAAGCTGATGGAACAACTTTATTAGTTTTTTTATCTGTCAATGTTCCATCAATATCAAAAAAGAAATATTTTTTATTCATATTATTCAAATGGGTAAATCATACCCCATTGTTTTCTAATTTCAGTTAATGTTGCCATAACATCACGGATATATTGAAGATTTTCTTGTCCACCGTTATTTAAAATATAATCTTGCATATCTAAAACTTCATAATCTAATGCTTTTTCAGTTTCTCCAAGTTCAATTGTTTCTACATGCCCATCATTTGTATATGTGATTGTAGCCACATCACCACGAGGATAATTATTTACCTCAATGTATCCTAATTCACCTGCAACAACTCCTCGTTTTGGTTGTTTAGCTCTCATTGTTAATGCCATAACTGCCATTTGCCCTTCTGGATTGCGTAAAATGATTCCTGAAGTTTCATCGACACCTGTTTCAAAATAATTAGCTGTTGTTAAAACTATATTAGGTTTACTTTTCATAAAATATCTAGCAAAACTTGTTGCATAAACTCCAATATCTAATAATGCTCCTCCAGCTAATTCTTTAGAAAAGAAACGATTTGTAACATCATATTCTTTACAACTTCCAAAATTAACTTGAACCATTTTTACTTCACCAATTACACCACTATCAACAATTCCTTTCAATTTCTTAAATAATGGCATATGAAATAAAGTAACTCCATCACAAATTACCAAATTCTTTTCTTTTGCAATAGCAACCGCTTCTTCTAACTGTGAATCATTTACAGTAATCGCTTTTTCACAAAAAACATGTTTTCCTGCCTTTAATGATTGAACCAAAAAACGATAATGTAAATTATGTGGCGTAGCAATATAAACAATATCCACATTTTCATCATCAATCATTTCATCTGCACTACCATAAGCCTTTTGTACTCCAAAACGTTTTGCATATTTTTTTGCTGCTTCTAAAGTTGTATCGCATACCGCATATATTTCACCATTAACACGATTTAAAGCTTCTGCCATTTCCGTTGCAATCCAACCAGTTCCTAAAATACCCCAATTTAACTTTTTCATTAATGTTATCTCCTTTTAAAATTTACGAATATATCCATCATCATCAATCGATAAAACAAAATTTACTTTACCTACAAATAATGATGTATCAACAATTCCGGTAATCTTTTTTAAATTATTATCTAACTCTTGAATATCTTCAACATTTTTAAATTTAGCTTCCATAATAAACATTCCATGGTCACTTATAGTATAACCATCTTTAGCTTTACTTTGACGCATAGAAACAATAGCTCCTAATTTTTCTAATCTCTTTTGTACATATTTTATACTTTCAGGAATTATTTCAATTGTTATAGCATGATCAAAAGGTAATTTTTCAAATACCTTTGATTCATCTACTAATAATACATAATCATTGGCTAATGAAGCAATAATTTTTTCTTTTGTATGAATTGCCCCACCTGATTTTAATGCATTTAATTTTAAATCAACCTCATCACAACCATCAAAGGCAATATCTACATGGTCAACTGACCATGTAGGTACAACACAAAGTTGATGTTTTACACATAACATTGCTGTTTGATAAGATGGTGTTACAATCTTTATATCTAAATTTTTTTTAGCTAAAAATTCTACTAAATAAGCAATTGTGCTACCACCACCTAAACCAACAATACTTTGATCTTTAATATATTTTAATGCCTCTAGCGCACATTTTTCTTTTAAATTATTCATTACCTTTTTAATTTCCTTTCAACGGTTTTTTTAATATAGAAAGAACTAAACATCCAACTATAGCTCCAATTAAAATAGCAAGAGCATACATTAGCGGATTACCAATTGTAGGTAAAACAAAGATACCACCATGAGGTGCTCTCAATGTACATCCAAAAAACATTGATAAAGCCCCTGCTACTGCACTTCCCACAATACATGATGGAATAACGCTTAAAGGATCTTTGGCTGCAAAAGGAATTGCACCTTCAGAAATAAATGCTACTCCCATAACATAATTAACTAATCCAGAATTGCGTTCATCTTCGGTCCATCTATTTTTAAAGAATGTTGTACTTAAAGCAATTGCTAAAGGAGGAATCATTCCCCCAATAAATCCTACAGCAAGACCAGGACGAGCTGCAATACTATAAGAAATATAACCAGCTAAAACCGGTAACATTAAACCAAATGCTTGTTCCCCAATTGTTTTTAAATAAGCAGCAAACGGAGTATTTTTCCCAAAATTACTAGGATCAATAGAATAATCATCAAATAAGAAAGCAAGTGCAATTAAAATTCCACCACCAATAACAAATGGTAACATATGACTAACACCATTCATTAAATGCTTATAAATAGAACGTCCTATACCTTCGCTATTTTCAATTGTTTCTACAGTTGAACCATCATGATGATACACTGGTACTTGATGATCAATAATTTTTTGAATTAATTCCCTAAGTTTTTGAATTCCTTGTGTAACACTAACTAATAAAACTGGTTTTCCATCAAAACGTGCCATCTCTACATTTTTATCAGCTGCAATAATAATTCCATCACAATTTTTAATTTCTTCAGCTGTTTATACATTTTTGCCCCATCAGCTCCATTAGTTTCTGCCTTTAATGGATAACCCATTTCACCACCAGCTTTAGTAAGGTTTTCAGCTACCATAAATGTATGAGCAATTCCTGTAGGACAAGCTGTAACTGCTAAAACACGATATTCTTCTTTTTTAGTTATCTTTTTTTCTTGCACCTCTTTTTTAGCTTCTTCTTGATCAATAATTTCAATAAAGTGTTCAATACTTTTAGCATTAATCAATTCGTTTCTAAAATCTTCATTCATAAGTAATGTAGATAATTTAGCTAAAGCTTGTAAATGAATATTCCCGTCATCTTGTGGAGCAGCAATCATAAAACATAAATATACTGGATTTCCATCAAGCGAATCATAATCAACACTATTTTGAACAGTCACCGCAGCTAATCCTGCTTTTTTTTACAGCAGCAACTTGAGCATGAGGAATTGCAATGCCATCACCAATTCCAGTTGTACTTAATGCCTCACGGGCTAAAATTCCTTTTTTATATTCAGATTTATTATTAATTTTCCCAGATTAAGACATTAAATCAATTAATTTATCAATTGTTTCATCTTTAGAAGAAACATTGACATTTAAAGCAATACTTCTTACATCTAATAATTCTGTAATCTTCATTTTTCTCCTTACAATTGTTTAATTAGTTCATCTATCTTTTCCTTAGTCGCTAAACCATGACTAAATGCAGTTGCTCCACCACAAGCAGTTGCTAATTTTAAAATTTTAGAGTAATCAATATTTGAAAGATATCCAGCAACAAATCCAGCAACCATTGAATCTCCGGCTCCTACTGAATTTCTAACTGTTCCTTGACATACACCTAAACGATGTTTTTTACCTGTTTCATCAATTAACAATGAGCCATCTTTTGCCATTGAAATTAATACATTTTTTGCTCCCATAGTTTGAAGTTTTCTTGCATAATATTCAATATCTTCAATTGACTTAACTTCAACATTAAAAATTTCTACTAACTCATGATTATTAGGTTTAATTAAAAATGGCTGATATTTCAAAGTATTAATTAATAATTCACCAGTTGCATCAACAACAATTTTCACTTCTTTTTCTTTCAACTTTTCTAAAATATCACAATATATTGTTTGCGGTACTGTTTTAGGAACACTACCTGATAAAATTAAAATATCTCCTGACTGTAATTGATTTAAGTTTTCAAATAATTTTAAAATATCACTTTGCTCAATTATTGGTCCCATTCCATTCAATTCAGTTTCTTGATCACTATGAATTTTTACATTAATTCTTGTCATCCCTTTTTCAACACAAATAAAATTTGTATCTAATTTTAAATCTTCTTTTACGCCTCGCTTTAATTCATTACCAGTAAATCCCGCTATAAAACCTAAGCATGTACTTTCAAAACCCAATTCCTTTAAAACAACCGAAACATTGATTCCTTTACCACCATAAAAAATATGTTCATCTTGAGTACGATTAACTTGTCCTAATTTAAATGACGGTAAATCAACAACATAATCTAACGCTGGATTCATTGTCATTGTGTATATCATCTTCACACCCCTCTTTTCTGCGAAATTTATTTTCACAAGAATAATATATCATGATATATTATTTTCGTCAATATATTTATATGAAAATTTATTTCATATAAATATAAAAAATAAACTTTAATAATTAAAGTTTATCTCCAGCTATCTTATTTTCATGTTTTGCAATATTAACATAGGCCTGTTCATTCATTGAAGTTAAAAATAAATAAAGCATTTCAATCACTGCAGTTGCTGTAACCCGCGAAAAACAATATCCATCAAGAAATAATTTTTCACGAGTAGCTGTAGTAATATGATAATCACTAACACTTGCTACTGTTGATTCTTCGTTGTTGGTAATCGAAATTGTCGTTGCCCCCTGTTCCTTAGCAGTTTCTAACGATATTACAACACTCGATGATTCTCCAGAATTAGAAATTGCAATGACTACATCATCTTTAGTTAAATTACAAACATAGCCTTCTTGCGTTTCCCAAATTGTCGATGACAATGCTAATTTTCCAATTTGATTAAATTTAAATGCTCCATCAATTGCTACGGGGATTGTATTACCTACAGCAACAAAAACAACAGTTCTTGCTTTAGCAATAATATCTAAGATATTTTTTAAATTTTCAATATTCAACATGGAAATTGTCTGTTTCAATTCCTCAACTTTATTCGCCAAAATATTTTGTAAAGATTGTTCAATATCATCAATCGAGATCCGATTTGAAACCTCATCATTACTCAAATTTGACTCAACCATCTCTTTAGCAAGAGAAATTTTTAAATGATGAAATCCTTTAACCCCAATCTTTTTACAAAAACGTGAGACCGAAGCCTCACTTGAACCACTTGCACTTGCTAACTGCCCTACGGTCATTTCTACAACTTTATCATAATTATTAATAATATATTTTGCTATCTTTTTTTCTGAATCAAAAAAACTATCAAAAGATGAACAAATTGTATCCATAACTGTTTTTTTCACACTAAAACCCTCCTACAAATATTAATTTTATAATTATTCATTTCATGAATATAATTTTCATATACTTATCATAAGCTAAAATAAAAAAAATCTCAAGAATTCTTTAGTTACAGATAATATTTTTATATATAAAAACAATCAAATCACTCAAAGAGCGATTTAATTGTTTTTTAATAATCTGACACTTTAATTAACACAATAACAATTCTTTTTATTTAAATAATAATTAATAATTTTAGAAATTATCATTACAACAACAATACCAATAATCACATTTATACATACATATTTAAATAAACTTAAAGTTAGTGGTGCTAACGCTAACCAATTCCAGAATATAGCAGTTGCAATAATAAAACCAATAACATCTAAAACCAAAACAACTGTACGATATAAATTTAATGGTGAATAAATACGATAAATCATATGAATAGATAAAAATGATGCTGAAAAATACAATATTGTAAAAACTTCAGACAAATTTAAAGATAATTGATTAGCTAATAATTTCAATCCAATAACACTTAAGACAATTGCCAATCCATTTGGTAACGAATATCTTATAACATATCTACCAATCGATTCTTTTTGCTTATCGATATTTTTTTCAAATAAAATCATAAAAGATGGAAAACCAGATACAAAATTATCCATCAAAGTCATTTGAAAAGGAATAAACGGATATGGAATGTTTAATAGAATAATTGAAATTGCAATTAGAATAGTATAAATCGTTTTTAAATAATACATAGAAGCTGATCTAGTAACATTATTTATATCCAATCTTCCTTCTTTTACAACCTCAATTAATGTTTTTAACCTTCCATCAATCATTACAAATTGGGCGATTTGCTTTGCTGCATCAGATCCAGAACCCATAGCAATTGATACATCTGCATCTTTTAGTGCTAATACATCATTTACACCATCACCCGTCATTGCTACTTTTTGACCTTGTTGCTTTAAGATTTTAATCATTTTATGTTTTTGATAAGGCGTTGCTCTTCCAATTACATTATAATTCAATATCGCCTCTTTTAATTGGTTATCTGTTTCTAATTTAGTTGCATCTATATAACTTTCACTTGCTTCAATTCCTGCTTGTTTACAAAGGGCACTGACTGTTACAGGATTATCTCCAGAAATAACTTTTACTGCTACATCATTATTTTTAAAAAATTGAATTGTTTCATGAGCATCATCTCTTAAGGGATCTTCTATAACAATACAAGCAAGCGGCATAGTTGCTTGTAAATTATCTTGAAATGTATCAAAATCATGATAATAAGCAACCAACAACACTCTTGCCCCTGCCTGTTTGGCTAATTCAACTTGAAGTGGCAATTTAAGTTCTGGAATAATAAATTCACTTGCCCCAACAATAATCGTTCCAATATTTTCTAATTCCAACGCACTCCATTTTCTTGCTGAAGAAAATGAAATTCTCTGCAATGTTTTATATTTACTTTCACCTTTAAAATATTGAGATAATGTTTGCGACGTTGCATTATTATCTAAACTTCCTTCTACAAAAGAAGCCATAATTTCATCTATTTGAAAAGATAAATTATAATCAAAAGGATAAACATCTTTTACCTTCATTTTTCCTTGCGTCAACGTTCCAGTTTTATCTAAACAAAGAACATCAACATGTGACAAAGTTTCAATACTAAACATTTCTTGAACAAGTACTTTTTGTTGTCCTAATCTTACAACACTAGCCATCAATGCTATACTTGTCAGTAAAACCAAACCTATTGGTAACATTCCCAGTAGAGCTGTTGAATTATTCACTATTACTGTATACAAATCTTCTTGACGTACAACATATGATTGAAAAAGTAAAATAATACTTAAAGGCACAACCAAAAAACTCGTCATTTTTGTTACTTTTGTAAAAAATTTAATCAAATCCGATTGCACCGGTTCACGTTTTCTTGCTTCATTAGCAATTTTAGCTGCATAATTATCAATTCCTATATGTTCAACCTCACCATAACACGCTCCAGAAATAATAAAACTCCCCGATAATAAATGATCACCTGCTTTTTTTAATACCGGATCAGCTTCACCAGTTAAAAGCGATTCATCTACTTCTACATCATTATCTAAAATAACACAATCTGCCGGTATTTGATTTCCCGTTTCTAAATAAATGTAATCTCCTAAAACAATTTCTTCATTATCAATCGATAAAACAACACCACTTCGTAACACTTTTGTCTTAGGAGAAATAATTAAATTTAACTTTGCAACCATATTTCTAGATTTAATCTCGTGAGATATTCTAATAACAACATTAGAAATTACTAAAACAATAAAAAACATACTTGTCCACGCCTTTACTGATGCTAATGCACAAGCAATAATAAAATTATAAATATTAAATAAATTAAAAACGTGCTCACAAATTATTTGTTTATAACTTTTAACCAAAGGTTTAGGCAATGTATTAACTTGTCCTGCTTTAATTCGTTTTAGAACTTCCTGATTCGTTAACCCTTCCATAATCTCACACCTCATCAATATTATCTATTCTTCCAACAAAATAAATTCATTTCATAATTTTTCTATTATCATTATAAAAAATAAAATCAAGAAAATTCTATAATATATTCTTAAATATTTCTAAACTATTATGATAAATATATATAGTTTAACATCGCTCTTGAACGGTTACAAATATTGAATCTCCACACTCCTTATTCAATTTTTTACGTATATCTTTACGCACACCAATAATATAACAAACTGAACCATCATCATTTTTAATTCCCATATTTACAATACTCCCATCATAAATTATCCCATCAAAAGTTGCATGTACTTTTACCCGACCTTTACCAAATTCTTTTTTTATATCATAAGAAAAACGAACATAACCCCCATTTACATCAGGTACTGCTTCAATTACAGCATTAAATTCATATCTTTTATTATTCATAAATTTCTTCATTTCTAAGTTAATTATTTAATTTACACTTCTTTTTATATTTAATTTAACCAGAGTATAAAAAAAGAGTCCAAATAATGGGGTTCATCTCATTATAACTCTTTTTATTATTACTTTTCTTTAATATGTTCAATTGATTTAGCAAGTACCTCATGAACATGGGCATCATCTAATGAGTAAATAACTGTTTTTCCTTCTTTTCGTGATTTAATCAATTTAGATACTCTAAGTGTCTTTAACTGATGTGAAACCGCTGATTTAGTCATGTTAAGTACATTTGCTAAATCAGAAACACACATTTCACTTTGCTGCAATGACATTAATAGTTGTAATCGAGTACTATCACCCATTATTTTAAAAAAATCTGATAAATCCATAATATCATCAAATGCTGGCATATTATCTTTAACTTGTTGAACAAGTTCAATATTCTTAGGTTTACAATCACAATGATTTTCTAACATAGATTCTCCTTTCAAAAGTATTGTAATATCTATATTATAATTGAAAAATCAAACTATTGTCAAATGTACATAACTGTTAAAAATAACTTGACAGTTGAACAACTAATAAACTATAATAGAATCATAAGTTGAATACATATTCAATTATTAAGGAGGGTAAAGTGTGAAACAAAAAAGAATCAAAAACGCAAAAAAAAGACAAACTTAAAAACAAGTTTAAATTATTTAGAAAAAATAGAATAAATGAATATTATAGT
>JAGZCC010000113.1 GCA_018369555.1 Thomasclavelia spiroformis | reverse complement strand
GAAAAGAATGTCATTTAACAATTATGTTCAAAAACAAAAGCACCGTTCTGGTGCTAATGTTTAACTTTTTTTGGGACATTTTCATTTTTGCTTGACACTTTTTTTTAATATTCAAAACTATTTTTTGAAAGTAATTATAACCTTAAACAAATCTCCATCAATTTCAATTTCAAACTTACCATTTTGAATTTCTGTAAAGCTTTTAGCAATCGCTAAACCTAAACCACTTCCTGCTTCATGTCGAGATTTATCACCACGTACAAATCTTTCAATAATTTCTTCAGCAGAAAAATTCATTTGAGTTGCTGAAATATTCTTAAATTCAATAATTACTTCATCATCTCTTTCTTTTATCTCTAAATATACACGACTATTAACCATCGCATATTTAGAAATATTTGTAAATAAATTTTCAAAGATACGATATGTTTTATCTCCGTCTAAGTTTAATTTTATTTCATTATTAGCATAATTTTTAATTGTCGTTAAATTTTTAGATTCTAACACCTCTTTATTTTCAGTATATGTTTGTTCTAATAAAGCTACAATATTTAACTCGATTAAATTTAATTTTATATTCCCACTATTAGCTTTACTTACCTCAAACAAGTCTTCAATTAATGAAGTTAAACGATTAACATATTGATTCAAACTATTAATATATTCTTGTCTTGTTTGAGGTGATAAGGTATCATCTTGTAATAAAACAATATAATTTTTAATACATGTTAATGGTGTTTTTAAATCATGTGAAACATTGCTAATAAGTTCATTTTTCATATTTTGTGATTTTGTTTCTTCTTCTACTGCTTTTTTAAAGCCAACTTTAATGTTATTAAATTCATCTTTTAAACTATTAAAGATTCCTAAATCACTATCAATATCTACTTGAAAATTATCTTGTCCTAATTGATGGGTAGCATCTAACAACTGATTATAATCATTTTGAATTTTTAAAATCTTATCTTTTAACCAAAAAAATACTAAAAATGTATAAATTATCACTAAAACAATCCCAAACCCCCAAAATAAAATCATTATCATAACCACCAAAGAATTAAGCAATACATATTTCATAATTGTTTTATTAATCGGTGACGATAAATCTATTTCAGAAATAAGATCTAACTTACCTTTTAAATAACTTAAACATGTTCCAACTAAAGTATCTTCTTTTAAATAACGCCAAACCCCACATACAAGAATATATTTGATCATAAATAACGCAACAGAAATTACTAATAGTGTAAAAAATAGCATTAAATAATTTAAAATCACAGTTACAAACAATCCATTTATAAAATCAAATTTATTAATAAAAGAAATTAAATTCCCATTAATTGTATGTCCCATCAAAACCATACATCCAGAAACAAATAATACAATCCCAAAAAATAGCCAAATCGCATTAAATTCTGCTTTCCATTTTTTTATTGTTTTAAAAGGATTAACCTCACTAACGATTCTAATTGGATAACAGAAAATAAATATTGCCAATAAAACAGTACATGTAAGCAACGCAATAGCAGAAAAACCATTATATATTTCCCATGAGTTAATATAACTAGAAATATATCCATATCCCTCTACTTTTTCTGGAACAATATAAGTTATTTCTAAATTAGTTGGTCGATTGATATTAATATCATCTACAGATATTTGATTTCCATCAATATCTATTACAGTTTGATCATAAGTTGTTATCAAGCCACTATAAAACAATAAATTTGTCAGGGTTTTTGAATATGAAAATGTCTCATTATTAATATCACCCTCTACTTGCCAATTGCCGTTTGCATCACAAATCATTTTACTATAAAAATTATATTTTGATTTATCATCATTACTAGAAATTTTTTCAGTATTATTCATCACATTTTCATTTGTTGTACTATTTTTTACCGAATAAACAAAATATGAATCATTTTGAAAATTGTATTTCATACTATCAAGAGCATATGATACAGTTCTATTTATCTGTTGTTTTATATCTTCAGGTACTTCTTGCTTATATGAAAAAATTTCATACTCTGGATTTACTTCTTTAACCATTGCAAGGGTAAAATATTGAAATTCTTCATTAAAAAATTCTGCAATATTCCAATTATTTTTAAGCGTAATATTATCTTTAACATTATCATATAGCGATATAACAGTTGTTGAAAGTACTAATAAAATAGTTATAAAAATAACACTAAATATTCTTTTTGTTTTATTCATCATCCTACACCTTTTCAATTTTGTAACCAATTCCCCAAACAACCTTTAAATATTCTGGCTTTTTAGGATTAATTTCAATTTTTTCTCTTAATTTTCTAATATGTACCATAATTGTCTCCGTATTAATTGCCTCTTCTTTCCAAACTGCTTGGTATATTTCTTCTGCTGAATATACTCTACCAGGATAACTCATCAATAATTCCAAAATTTGAAATTCTTTTGCTGTTAAACGTACAGTTTTATTATTAGCACTTACTTCTTTTGTATATTTATCTAGTTCTAAACCACCTACAACTAACTTATGTTGTATATCAGTATTTGTGGTCATATTTTTTAATTTAATAATTTGTTCATAACGTCTAATATTCGTATTAACTCGAGCAACTAGCTCCATAGGTTCAAATGGTTTAGTAACATAATCATCACCGCCTATATTTAGCCCAGTAATTTTATCGATATCTTCAGATTTTGCACTTAAAAATATAATTGGAAAATCATATTCCTGTCTTAATTTCATTGTCATTGTAATTCCATCCATAACCGGCATCATAATATCTACTATTGCTAGATGAATTTCATGTTTTGAAACAATTTCTAAACCCTCTTGTCCATTTGTAGCAGTATATACTTTATATCCTTGATTTTTTAAAAAGACACTTACTGTATCTCTAATTCCCATTTCATCTTCAACAATCAATATTGTATGTTCCATTACTATTCCCCTTTCGCAGTTATTATAATATTTAAAAATAAAAGAACTATATTTAAAATTCTTAAAAAATCCTTAATTCTATTTTATTAAAAAAGCTTTATTATTCAGTCTATAATAAAGCTCTTCAGTTATTTTTCAACTAGTTCCACCGCTTTTTTTGTTGCATGACAAACCGTTAAAGCAGAAAAAAATGTATATGCATATATATAATTTTTAAAAACAAATACTCTAACCATTCCTATAAAAGCAACCAGTAAAAAAACAATTAAATATATATAAGGTAAATATGTCATAATTGTTAATGACTTATTTAACAAATTATTCAATATCTTCTTTTTATCTAATATTTTATAAACTCCCCATACCCCATAACTAATTAATGCCCAAATTATCGAACCAATCAAAATACTAAAAAGTACATCTATAGATTTTGAATATGGCAAACACCAAATAAATCCAATAATCATGACAGCCAAATAAATTGCATTTAAAATTAAAGCTTGCTTACTCATATTATCCCCCTCCAATTCTACCAACTCATATTTTACATCATAATTTAATATATTTAAAGATAAAAGTAATAACGAATTGTTTTAATTAAATAAAAAAGTTTTCTTATTTTCTTTCAATCCCCTGCCTCTATATTTTAATTACCATAAACTGATATATAATTTCATATTTTACCTTTACTGCCACATTATAAAAACGCACATAAGTGCGTTTTTAGTCTTTTAAATCACATATTCCAATATTATCACCATACATTGCATACCAGTCTTGATTAAAATCATTTACAGCTT
>JAGZCC010000017.1 GCA_018369555.1 Thomasclavelia spiroformis | reverse complement strand
CAAAACCGTCATCAACTACGGATAAATAAAGTTGATAGAGAGGAGAAGGTATAGTGTATAATGACCAATTAAATGAGTCAATTACAATATACCAGGAAAGTAGAAAAAATGTATCATGGAAGATTCAAGGGTAGTCACTATGAATCCAATGTCATTAAGTTAAGAGCAATCTTAATGAAAATTATTAAAACAAATATAGAAGCGGTTTTGAAATTAATACTTTCTAGGCTGGTTTTTACTTTAAGAAGCATTTATTTGGATTTTAGCGCATAACGAAAAGACAAATTTTTTGATTCAAAAAAATTTGCCAGTTATTTCTATATGAACTATAATCCACTAAAAGAATTATATACGCTTCAGCAAATGGTTTTGTAAAAAAGATTAGTAAATAACAAACGAAGAATTTGTTATTTACCAGATAATAAATTAAATGGATGTGAATTTAGTGGAGTAAACTTTGATTTAGAGATTTTTTATAAATATAATATGATTAGATAGAAATTTAATGCGTTTCTATCTTTTTATTTATGATTTTAGATTAAATAAAATTTTTTGTTAAAAAATCTTTTATTACAAAACAGGAACCTAAAGTAGGTTCCGTAAAAATTAAATACAATCCATAAAATGGTTAGATTAATTTGTAAATTAGATTTAATAAAAATTAATATATAATTTACATTTCATATAATGATTAGATTATAAATATATTTTTATTTTTTTAATCATAGTTTAGATGTGAATTTACATTTCATATACTGAATAAAGTAATAAAATAAATGTATTAACGATATTTTTAATAAAGTATACTACTTTTTAAAGTATAACATAAATTTTATTATTTATAAGTATTTTTTACATTTTTTTAATTTAATCCATATATATTAATATTTATATTGACAAATATAACTTATAAGAGCTATACTTAAATTATGAAGGGGGATGAAGTTTAATGAGAAAACATAAAATTAAAATAAAATTTGAATCAGAATTATTTAAAAGAATTCATTTTAAAATTAGTTTGTTGGAATTATAAGAATTAATGATATATTTAAACTGTATATTAATTTTTTAAGTAAATAAGTAAAATGATATTTCAATTTACAATGAGAAAAGAGGTGAAAATTAATGTATAAATTGAAATTAGATTTTGAATTAGAAAATAATAAAGTAGAAAATAATTTAAATATTGCTTTTTCAAGTTTTCTAAAACAATCATTAGAAGAATATGATAATAATTTATATGAAAATATGTTTATTGATAAAAACAAACATATTAGAAAATATTGTTATTGTTTAAAGATAAAACCAATAAAACGTGAAAGTGGAAAAACTGTTTTAGAAAATAATAAATTTTCAGTTGAATTAACTAGTCTCGATTTTAATGAATTGATAGCATTTTATAATATATTTTTATCAAAATATAAAGAAAACAAAAAATTCTCATTAAATCAAAATTCAATGAAACTAACAAAAGTTTGGTTATTACCATACAAACCAAATATTAGTGATCACGTTATTATCAAAATGCAAAGTCCCTTAGTAGTAAGAAACTATACTGATAATGGCCAAGAATATTTAAGTATTGAAGATGATAATTTTGAAGAAATTCTTAATAAAACTATAAATCGCTTTTTAAATGATATTTCATTAAAAGATGAACAAATACAGGTTAAGGCAATAAAAGCTAAAAGAACTGTGATGAGTTTATTTAGATTTAAAGCAAATGCAACGTTAGGTGTATTTGAAATTAAAGGTGATTTAAAAGCAATTAGTGCATTATCTTTATCGGGCATAGGCAGTTATCGTGGAGCAGGTGCTGGAATGTTTAAAATAATTGGATAATTTAATTGAAAGGAGGTTCTTGTGTGGATGATTATATTGAGATTTTAACGGGAGACTTTTTAAAGAATTCAGGGATAGTCGCATTTATTTCTTTATTAAAAGAAGATTATGCTAAGGAAAATGACGATTATATTATTGATGGAAATAGATTGCAAGTTAAAAAAGAATATTTAAAAAATACTAATCTTACAGATCTTTATTTTCATTGTATGGTTAAACGTTACCAAAACGAAACACCTATACCTAAAATTATCGAAGAAATTCAAAATATTTTGAGAAGATTTGATTATGAAAATATTGACAAAAAAGATATTCAAGATAGATTATCATTTATTTCTGATAAATTAGGTGCAGCTAGTTTTAAAACGGGAATAAATAGTATTAAAGACGAAGTTGAAGATAGTGATATTTATTTCGATGTTATTAATAAGAGTTTTAAAAAATCAAAGATAAATGATGAACTGAAGGAAAAATTATTAGAATTGAAAAAATTTTTATCTACTGATATAGTTTTTGAAACACTTTGTTTTAAAAGTATTTGTTATAATATAATTAATAAATTTTGGGAAAAGAGTTTTTTATTAAGAAATAATGCTAAGAAAAACATGAAAGAATGCTATGAAGCTGATTTTATTAAGCCTTTAATGGATTATTTAGAAATTGATACTGATAAAATGAATGATCAATGTATTGATTGTGGTAATTCAATTAATAGTAAATTTAGTATACCTATTTCTTTTATGTGTGATTTTGCAGATGATTTAGCAAGAAAAAAATCTGCCTTATTTAATTTTAATATGGATATGAGTTTATGCCCCATTTGTGCATTCTTGTATTCACTAGTACCATTAGGGTTTATAAGATACAATAATGATTATATTTTTGTAAATCAAAATGGTAGTATTGAAGAATTATCTCGAGTAAATACCTATAATATTGAACATACCAAAGAAAGATTACAAGAAGATTATCAGTTGCGAGATAAATACCAAAAAATTTATCAAATAATTGAAGGGTATGAATTGGAAACACAAAAATTAACTAACAATAATATTCAAATCATTACTAGGAGTATTAAAGGAAACGAGCAGATTAAATATGAATTTGATATATTGGATAATTATTTAATAGAAATCGTCAATAATCAGTATATTTCAAAAACGTTAGAGTATTTTAAAAAGAAAAATGTTATAAAAATCAATGATCAGTATCTTAGTGTATTTAGAGAAGTTTTAAAAAGAATTTTAAATCGAGTTAATATGTATGATTTAATAAATTTGTTATTAAGACAAAGTATTGTATCAGGAGAATTAAGTTATTTAGCTTATTATACAAATCGAATTGTAGAAATTCAATACATAATAAAAGGAGGAAAGAGTATGGGGGAACTATATCACGCTCGAAAAGATGGTTGGGATTTACGAAATAAATTGGAAAATGTAGATGAAAATTATCGTGGGACTATATACCAGCTTACTAATGCTTTAAAAGTTGATGATCGAAATAAATTTGTAGATATTATACTACGTATTTATACATCAAAAGGATTACCTATTCCATTTTCAATTTCAAGAGTTTTAGAATCAAATTATGGAATAGAAATTGGTTATCAATTTATAACTGGATTAAAAGGAGCTTATGAAAGTTTTGGAGAAAAGGAGAATAATGATGATGAATAGAAATGGATTGACAATGACAATTATTTTTCAAGCTGAAAGTGCAAATTTTGGTGAAGGAATCGGGAATTTGACAGTTTTAAAAAAATATTCGCGTGGAGATAAAAATCAATATACATACATCTCTAGACAAGCATTAAGATATAACATCATTCAACAACTAGGATATGATAATACGCCTATTTCAAATGAATCTGGTGTTGTTCAGTTTGCGGCTGATGCATCAATTGACAAATATCCTGAAGTTGACCTTTTTGGGTATATGAAAACTGTATCTAAAAAAGATAATTCTGGAGGTAAATCATTTACTAGATCAGCTGTAGTACGTTTAAGTAATGCGGTTTCTTTAGAGCCGTTTAATTCCGATTTAGATTTTTTAACTAATATGGGACTTGCTAAACGTGAGGGTTATGATAATGCAATTGCCCAAAGTGAAATTCATCGTTCTTTATATGCTTATACTATTACTATTGATTTGGATCTTGTTGGTGAAGATGGTGATATTTCATTATCAGCTGATGAGAAAATCAATCGAATTGAAGCTTTATTAAAAACTGTTATGTTTTTATATCGTGATATAAAAGGTAGAAGGGAAAATCTATCACCTTTATTTGTTATTGGTGGTGTATTTGGTAGAAAAAATCCATTTTTCTCAAATGTAATTAATGTAAGTGACGGTAAACTTAATATTAATTCTATTAAATCAGTTTTAAATATGATGCAAGAAGAAAAAGAGTTTGTAAAAGTTGGATTAGTTAATGGTATTTTCAATAATGAAACTGATATCATTAGCGAACTAGATGCCAAAGATGTTGGTGAAGTATTTAATGAAATAATTGATGACATGAAAAAAACTTATGAATAAAGCAATAAGAATTATATGTAAGCAAGAATTAGTAAATTACAAAAAACCAACATCGTTATTGATTAAAGAAACGTATCCCTTACCACCATATTCTACGGTAATTGGGATGATTCATAAAGCTTGTGATTTTCAAGAATATCATGATATGCAAATAAGTATTCAAGGGAAGATTGGTACTCATATCTCTGACATGTATACTAGGTATGCTTTTAATCAAAATACTAAGTATGAAGATGCTAGACATAACATCTGGTTTGATTATGAAAATCAAAAATACGGGATTGTAAAGGGAATAGCACATACTGAATTGATTAGTCAAGTAGAGCTGGTTATTCATATTTTACCTTTAGATGATGAGTTTGATTTAATTTATGAAAGTTTAAAGAATCCAAAATATTATTTATCGCTTGGACGACATGAAGATTTGCTAGATATTCAAGAAGTGGAAATAGTGGATTTAAAATACGTAGATGATTTTATAAAGATGAAATATGAACAGTATGTTCCTTTAAAATATTTGAATGAATATGGATTTGGAAACAAATTAAATACTACGCAATATAATTTACCAAAAAAATATATTGTTAAAAAGAATGGAAAACGTGTTTGGCAAGAAAAAGTGTCTGTAAAATTTATAACTGATTCAAGTATTTCTGGTGAAGAGAAACCAATTTTATGTGATAGTGATAATTATACAATATTTTTTGCATAGACTTCAGCCAAAACTGAAGTCTATTTTGTTTATTAGGAGGCTATTATGGATAAAAAGTATGATATTTATTATGCTAAATCTATCAATGAAAACATATCCATTAAAGAGCATACTCAGATGGTATTAGATTCATATCATAAATTAATAAAATTGAAAAATAAATATTTTAATGATGAATTAAATAAAATGATAGAAACATCAATAAAATATCATGATATTGGAAAAGTAAATACTATTTTTCAAGAGAAAATGCGAGGTCATTATAATAGTGATGAAATCCCTCATGGTTATTTAAGTGCATTAACAGTTAAATTGAAAGATTTAGATCCAGCTATAAAAGAATTTAAACATTTTAAAACAATAATCAATGCAGTGTATTATCATCATCGTCGTAGTGTTTATAATGAAAAGGAAATTGAGAATTTTGCTAAAAATTATTTTGAAAAACAGCTTGAATATTATTTTGGAAGTCAATATCAAGGTATTAGATGCGATAATTTAAATCGTATTTATACTAGAGATTTATCTAGTCCAATTACTAAATTAGAAGAATGGATTGAATTTGTGATAGTTAAAGGAATATTAAATCGTTGTGATTGGTCAGCAAGTGGTAATTTAGCTATTGAAATTGAAGCTGAACAATCAATGAAAAATAATGTATTAAAACGTTTTAATCCTAATAGTGTTCAAAATTTTATGATGGAACATAGTGATGAAAATGTAGCTATTATTGCTAGTACTGGAGCTGGTAAAACAGAAGCAGCACTACTATGGTTAGATGATGAAAAAGGATTTTTTACATTACCGATGAAAGTTTCTGCTAACGCGATTTATCAAAGAATTAAAGAACATTATTTATTACCAATTAATAATCAAGATAAAATCGCAATATTACATGGTGATTGTTATAAGCTGTATGATAATAATGATAATGATTTAACCAATTATCATAATGCTAGAAATTTGGCTTACCCACTAACAGTTTGTACTATTGATCAAATATTTAAATTTGCTTATAAATCCTTGGGAACTGAACATCTATTGGCTACTTTAAAATACAGTAAGGTAGTTATTGATGAATTACAAGCTTATTCACCTGATATGCTAGCTACGATTATTATAGCATTGAAATACATCCATAAAATCGGTGGAAAGTTTGCAATTATTACGGCTACATTACCACAATTTATTTTAGATGAATTATCGACATGTAATATCAAGCACAAGAGATTTATTGGAAATACTGATAATCGTCATAAAATAATGATTCATGAAAATGATATGTTAAATGATTTAGATAATATTTTAGAGGATGCTAAAACAAAAAAAGTTTTAGTTATTTGTAATACTGTTAATTCAGCTCAAAAGATATATACAAAACTATTAGAAAATAATACAGATATAGAAATTCATTTATTACATAGCAGATTTGCTAAAAAACATCGTCAAATTCTTGAAGATGATGTAATTGAATTTTCAAAAAGTAATCGAACAGGAATATGTGTATCAACTCAAATTGTCGAAGCTAGTTTAGATATTGATTTTGATGTTTTATATACATATCTTTCATCGATTGACAGTCTTATTCAACGATTGGGAAGAGTTTATCGTAAAAGAGAAAACATTAATCAATTAATTAATGCTAATATTTATATTTTTAAAGATGGAATAGGTTGTGTCTATGATAAAATAATTTATGAAAGAACATTAGGTGTTTTAAAAGATTATCATGATCAAATGTTTTTAGAAGAAGAAAAGATTAAATGCATGGATAAGGTTTATGATCGAAAAGAACTAGAAAAAACAAAATATATGAAAACGTATAATGAAAAAATGGAATATTTGGATAATCTAATTGCTTTACAGGTTGAAAAAAGTGAGGTGGATAATAAATTTAGAAATATTAATAGTATTTATATCTTACCAGAACGTTTTTATAATTTAAAAGAAGTCGAAAGGTTAATTAATTGTATTAAAAGTAGTGAAAATAGAACTACAAAAAAATATGAATTATTAAATAATCTAATAGATTACTGTATACCATATACAATTTATAAACCATTAAAAAGTAGTGGTTATATTGATGTAAAAAGTTGTATTAAAGGAGAAGCTATTCATCGAGCACGTTGTAAATATGATTTTGACGAAGAAACTCATAAAGGTATTGGGTTAGTTGTTAATGAGATTGATGATAATGAATTAAATGATAATATATATTAGAGGTAGGTGAAAATAATGAAGCAAATATCAGGAACTATGTATGCATATAGTTATTTGTGTTGGCGGAAACTATGGTTTTTTGCTAAGGATATAGTGATGGAACAAGAAAATGAAAATGTTATGATTGGTAAACTAATAGATGAAGAAAGTTATAAAAGAGATAAAAAACATATTTATTTAGATGATTTTGTTTGTATTGATATTGTAAGAGATAATGTTATTTGTGAAATAAAGAAAAGCTCATCGAAGCGAGAAATGGCAGAACAACAATTGAAATATTATCTATATTTATTAAATAAAAAGGGAATAGAAGTTAAAGGAGAGTTATTGATTCCTAAAGAAAACCGTAAAGAGATGATAGTGCTTAATGAAAATGATAAAATAATGATAGAAAATAGATTAAAAGATATTAATGAACTATGTAACAAAGTTACTCCACCAGAAGTTATTAATAGTAAAATATGCAAAAAATGTGCATATTATGAGTTGTGTTATATTTAATAATGGAACAATCATATTATATTTTTACAAGTGGAGAACTTCATCGAAAAGATGATTCATTAGTATTAATAAACGAAAAAGGTAAAAAAGATATTCCAATTGAAAGAGTATATGATTTATACATATTTTCTACAGTAAGTATTAATTCTACTTTACTATCATTTTTATCACAAAAAGGTATTTGTGTACATTTTTATAATTATTATGATTTTTATATAGGTTCTTTTTATCCTAGAGAAACTTTAGTATCTGGTAGTTTATTAATAAAACAAGTTGAAAAGTACCAAGAATATGAATCAAGGTTATTAATAGCTCAACAAATTATAGAAGCTGCATCATATAACATTTTGAGAAATTTAAAATATTATAATTCTAGAGATAAAGATTTAAGACGATATATTATGCAGATAGAAGAATATAGAAAAGAAATATATTCTACTAGAAATATCTCTTCATTAATGGGGATAGAAGGAAATATACGTAAAGTATATTATGAATCGTGGAAAATAATAATTGATCAAGATATTGATTTTGAAAAAAGAGTTAAAAGACCACCTGATAATCTTGTTAATACACTTATTTCTTTTATGAATACTGTTATATATACAAAAACATTATCGGAAATATATAGAACGCAATTAAATCCAACTATTAGTTATTTACACGAACCATCAGATAAACGTTTTTCACTTTGTTTGGATCTATCTGAAGTATTTAAGCCTTTGATTGTAGATAGAACTATATTTTCATTATTAAATAAAAATATGATAACTGAAAATGATTTTTATATTGATGATGGTGGCTATTATCGAATGAAAGATTCAACTATAAAAGTTGTTGTTAGTGCATTAGAAAGCACTCTAACAAGAAGTATTAGACATAAAGATTTAAATAGAAGTGTTTCTTACAAACACTTAATAAGATTAGAAGCATATAAGTTAATTAGACATATTATTGATGAAAAAGTATATGAAGGGTTCAAAATATGGTGGTAATATGTATTTGATTGTTATATATGATATAAAACAAGAAGAAAATTATGCTAAAAGACAACGTTATGTTTTTAAAACATGTAAAAAATATTTAACACATATACAAAATTCTGTATTTGAAGGAGAACTTGATCGAGCTCAATATTTATCATTAAGTTCAGAATTAAAAAAATATTTGATGGAAGATATAGATTCATGTATTATATTTTCAGCTAGGAATAATGTATGGATGAAAAAAGATTTTATTACTAGAAAAATAGAAGAAAATGATCAATTTATTTAAAAGTTACCAGTCGATCTTAATCATGTAAAAATATAGGGAGTACGACAGAGTGAATTTAGCAAATAAACAAAATAAACATTGTATTTATACAATTGATATGATAATGTAAAGATACAAGGATAATTTATTTTAATTATTTATATAATTTAATACTTCTTAACGGGTTTATAATCTAATCATTATATGAAATGTAAATGAGACTATGCGTTATGAAGATTATGAGTTATATTATGTGTTTATAATCTAATCATTATATGAAATGTAAATACAAAAGGTATGAGGTCGATATAAAAGAATACAAGAGGTTTATAATCTAATCATTATATGAAATGTAAATTATGAATTTGAAAAAGTATTGAATAATCGTATTGAGTTTATAATCTAATCATTATATGAAATGTAAATAATAATTCCTCTAGCTTTTCATCAGCGTAGAATTCTGTTTATAATCTAATCATTATATGAAATGTAAATGAGTTTAGTGATATTATAAATAAATATGTAACTCCGTTTATAATCTAATCATTATATGAAATGTAAATTTAGAATTTCTTAATTCGTGTTTATACTCACTTACAAGTTTATAATCTAATCATTATATGAAATGTAAATACAGGAGAGTTTGTTTCCTTTAGATAGTAAGTTTGGTTTTATAATTTAATTATTATATTAAGTAAAGTGTAAAACATATCTATTGTCTAGTAGATAAAATTGATTTTATTTAATTGTTCATAGACACATAATGATAAGATTGATTGTAGACTATCAAAGAATATGATAAAATTTATTTAAAGATAAAAAAGAGGTGAAAATTGATGTTTAATGTTAAAAATTATACAGATAATGATGATGTTCGAGTAATAAGTGAACTTGGTTCGTTTAAAGTTATTGAATTTATTCGAGATTTAAGTGTTACGCCACAAGATGCTCAAACTGCATATTTTTGTAATGAAATGAATGTAAGAAAACGACAAGTAATTTGTGATGTAAGTAAAGCTAATATCACACTTCAAGCAGGAGCAATGCAATGGATGGTCGGTGATGTTCATGCTGCAACTGGAATTAAAGGGGTAGGAGATTTTTTTGGTAAAGCGATGCGTGGTAAAGTAACTGGAGAATCAGCGATTAAGCCTGAGTATACTGGAAATGGATTGTTAGTTTTAGAACCGACATATAAGCATTTACTTTTAATTGATTTAAATGAGTGGAATAATTCAATCGTCCTTGATGATGGGTTATTTTTAGCTTGTGAAGCATCATTGAAACATAAAGCTGTAATGCGCTCTAATATTTCTTCTGCGGTAGCCGGAAATGAAGGACTATTTAATTTAGGAATTCAAGGAAGTGGGGTAGTGTGTCTAGAGTCTTTGGTACCTAAGGAAGAACTTATAGAAATTACTTTAGAAGATGATGTTTTAAAAATTGATGGAAATATGGCGATTGCATGGAGCGGTAGTCTTGATTTTACGGTCGAACGTTCAGGAAAATCATTGATTGGTTCTGCTGCAAGTGGCGAAGGTCTTGTAAATGTATATCGTGGAACTGGAAAAGTATTGATGGCTCCAGTACAATAATAAACAGGAATCCATAATGGATTCCTGTTTTAATTATCTATTTTGCTAAGATCGAATAAAAAAGAATTAAGATCGCCACGATATTTAGAGATAGAATATTCAATTAAATTTTGTTGATTATCTTTACCGTATGAATGAAAATAAAAAATAGGACTACCTTTTTCAATATTCAATAGATCGCTGACGGTTTCATCAGCTTTAATAACTTCAAGCAAACGAGATATTTTGTAAACTGGATGATTAAACTTATTGAACATATCATATAAAGAAACATGACTAAAATCAATATCTTTAAATTCTTTAAATAAATTATATGGGATATACGTTGTAACTAAAACGTTTGGCTGATTATCAACATATCGTAAACGTACTAATTTATAAACTAAATCATCGTTGGTTAATTTCAATGCCTCTTTAATTTCAAGATTAGCTTTTTCTTTATGAAAAGATAAAACTTTTGTTTGGGTTGATAAACCTTTTTGATGCATTTGCGAATCAAAACTAGCAATAATACGTGTAAATTCTTGTTCTAATTTTCTTTTACATACTATTGTTCCACGTTTTTTTCTTTTTTCCAAATAGCCTTGATCAACTAATAATTCAATTGCATGACGAATTGTAGGACGACTTACTTGATAATAGGAAGCTAATTCAAGTTCGGTTGGGATGGTTTGATCTTGTTTATATTGTCCAGATTCGATTTTTTTTAAAATATCATCTTTTATTTGTAAATAAAGAGTAGACATAATATCATTTCCTTTCATTTGATTTATATTAACATAATCTTTATATTAGTGTCAATTATTAGTATATGTTATATATATGTAATTATATAAATGATTAAATTGTTATTTAATTTGACATATGTATTACATAATGGTATATTTAAATTAACTAAAAGAAGAGGTGAAAGTAATGAAATCAGATGAATTGACAGTTGATGTTTTAGCAAGTTATTTTGATCATACTTGCCTGAAAGCATATGCAACTGATGATGATTTAATTAAATTATGTAACGAAGCTAAAGAAATTAACGCAGCAATGGTGGCAATAAATACTGAATGGGTAGCTTTTTGTAAAGAAAGATTAAAAGATACTACAATTCACGTTGGAGCAGCAATTGGTTTTCCTTTGGGACAATGTGCTTTACCAACTAAAATCTTTGAAACAATTTATGCGATTGAACAAGGAGCAGATGAAATTGATTATGTTATTAATATTTCAAAAGCAAAAATGCATGATTGGGATTATTTAAAAAATGAAATGGAACAAATTGTAGCAATCTGTAAGGAAAAAGATGTTCTTTCAAAAGTTATTTTTGAAAATTGTTATTTGACTAAAGAAGAAATACAACAATTAGCTATAATTGCTAAAGAAGTGAAGCCTGATTATATTAAAACAAGTACTGGATTTGGAACTGGTGGTGCTACTTATGAAGATGTTAAATTAATGATTGATACCGTAGAGGGAGAGGTAGCGATAAAAGCAGCTGGAGGAATTCGTGATTGGAAGATGGCAAAAGCGATGATTGATTTAGGAGTTAAACGAATTGGGACAAGTTCTTCATTAAAAATATTAGAAGAATTCAAACAGGTACAACGATGAAACCATTATTATTAAAACCAATTGGAGATAAAACAATTTGGGGAAATAATCGTATGAGTAAGTTGCGAGGTTATAATGAAAATATTGGAACATGGTGGGAGGTATCAGCTCATTTTTATTGCAGCAACGAAATAATTAATCTTGATACTAATATTACATTGCAGCAACTAATTGATCAAAATCCTCATGATATTTTAGGTCCTGATTATACGCTGCATGAAATGTTACGATTGGCTTATTTAGATAGCCAAGATGCTTTAAGCATTCAGGTCCATCCTGATGATGATTATGCAAAAAAGCATGATAATGATTTTGGAAAATATGAAAGCTGGTATATTATAGATGCTTTACCTAATGCTAGTCTTGTTGCGGGAACAAATATTTCTAATCAAGAGATAATTAAAAAGGCTCTAAAAAATGGTACATTAGATCAATATTTACAAAAGTGGCCAGTAAAAAAAGGTGATTATATTATCATTCCTCAAGGTATGATACATGCATTAGGAAAAGGTATTTTAGCTTTAGAGATTGGTACTAATTCCAATACAACATATCGTTTTTACGATTATCAAAGAAAAGATGAATATGGTAATTATCGGCATTTGCATATTAAAGAATCTTTTGATGTTACTGATTTTTCTAAGCAACCAATTTTTGTTGAAGCTAAAAATGAAACTCGTCGTTTAACTGATGGACCATATTTTATTGTTGATGAATTATATTTAAAGGAAGATACAACAATTAGGATGGATAAAAGTTATTGTATTATTTCAAATATTGATAGTACTGATTGTATTATTTATTGGCAAGATGAAATAATTAAATTAAATGCTTATGCAAATTTATTTGTACCTTATAGTGCAAAAGCAATTACAATAAAAAAAGGTGGGCATGTGTTATATAGTCAACCAAAAAAGGAGAATAATTAAATGGAAACAATTTTAGTAACGGGGGCTAATGGGTATTTAGCTAATTATGTTTATCATGAAAATAAAGATGAGTTCAAGTGGATTAAAATGACACGCAAAGATGCTGATTTTTCTAATCCAAGTGCAGTAAGAAAATTTATTGAAAAGCAAGATTTCGATATTTGTTTTCATTGTGCAGCGAATGCTTCTACAGCTATTTGTGAAGATAATCCCCAATTAGCAAATAAAATTAATGTTGAATCGACAAAGGTGATTGTAGATATTTGTAAAGAAAAAAATGCACGACTTATTTTTTGTTCAAGTGAACAAGTATTTAATGGTAAGGAAAACCCAGGTCCATTTAAAGAAACAGAATTACCAATAGCAGTTAGTGTATATGGACAAAATAAAATCGACTGTGAAAAATATATTCGTAGTCAAGAGATTGACGCGATAATCCTTCGGTTTTCTTGGATGATGGGACTTTCTTTTGATAATATAAAAGCAAGTGCTAGTATTGTAAAAAATGTAATGAATGCGTTAATAAAGCAAGAACCAACTTTATTTACATGTAATGAAAAACGCGGAATGACGTATGCAAAATATTTCGCTAAACAATTTAAGGCGATTAGTAAATTACCAAGCGATACATATCATGTTTGTTGCCAAAATGAATTTACAACATATCAAGCAGCATGTTATATTGCTAAACAATTAGGCTGTAAACAAGAAACAATTGAACAAATTATTCTTCCTAATTATAAACGTTATCAAGATCGTTTTCGTGATTTCCGTCTAGATGCCAGTAAACTTGCTAGTTATGGAATTACATTTGGGACATTTAATGAAAATATTGATGAACTTTTAAGAGATTTTAATTGGAAAAATGACGAACGGAGATAAAAATGGAATTAAATAAACTTCATCATATTGCGATAATCGGTAGCGATTATCAAAAATCAAAATATTTTTATGTAGATTTACTAGGATTTAAAATTATTCGAGAAAATTATCGAAAAGAGCGTGACGATTATAAAATAGATTTAAAATGTGGGAATTTAGAAATTGAATTATTTATTATCAAAAATGCTCCTAAACGCCCAAGTTATCCTGAAGCACTAGGACTTAGACATCTTGCTTTTTATGTTGAAGATGTAGATGCGATGGTAAAACAATTAAATCAAAAGGGAATTAAAACAGAGCCAATTAGAATTGATGATTATACTCATAAAAAAATGACATTTTTCTTTGACCCTGATGGGCTACCTTTAGAAATACATGAATAGTATAAAAAACGAGATTTAAGTATCTTGTTTTTTTGTAGTTATAAATAATTAGTATTGTATTAATTAATAGTGTTATAATAATCTTGAAGATAGTTATTATAAATCAAAGATAACAAAAAGGAGACGATAAAAATGTATGATGTAATTGTAATTGGTGCAGGACCAGCAGGAATAAGTGCAGCAATATATGCTGTTAGTCGAGGTTGTAAAACGTTAGTATTAGAGCAAACAAAAGTTGGAGGATTGATTGGCAATGTTTCAACAGTAACTCATTATTGTGGTATTATTGAAAATGAAACAGGTGCAACTATTGCTTCAAGGATGGAAAAACAGGCATTAGATGCAGGAGTTGAAATTAGGTTAGAAAAAGTTATTGAAGTAAAATTAACAGGTGAAATTAAAAAAGTTCAAACAACTAAGCAAAGTTATCAAGCTAAAAAAATTATTATTGCAAATGGAACAACTCCACGTAAATTAGAAATTCCTGGTGAAAGTAAACTTGCTGGTAAAGGAATCGGGATGAATGCTTTTAAAGATGGACATAAATATCAAGGGCGTCATATTTATGTAGTAGGTGGAGCTGATGGAGCGATTAAGGAAGCGTTGTATCTTGCTAAATTTGCTTCAAAATTAACGATTGTTCATTTTGAAGATAAATTAGGTTGTATCCAAGAATTTTTAGATAAAATTAATCAAACACCTAATATTACAATTTGTACTAAAAAACGTTTGAAAGCAGTATATGGAAATGAATGTGTCGAAGCTCTTGATTTGGTTAATGTAGATGATGGAAGCATTGAACATATTGAAGACTATGGTTGTGGTATTTTTGTTTATGCAGGTTCGATTCCTAATAGTCAATTATATTTAGAATTAGATTTACAAGACGGCTATATTCCAGTGGATGAAAATATGGAAACAGCAATCAAAGGTGTATATGCAATTGGTGATATTCGGGTAAAACAAATCCGTCAAGTTTCAACTGCAGTTAGTGATGGAACAATTGCTGCTATAAATGCAGCTAAAAAATAGGATTATAATAAAATTTAATAACAGCAAAAAATAGATCATTACAAAATCAGTTTTCGTTATACTATAAAAACGATACTGATTTTTTATATTTGTTAAAAGGTTGTAATGTCATGATGTTTTTTACAACAAGAAAATATGTATTTTTTAGTGTCGTTAAATTTTTTATATTCATAATTTTTATATGGAAAGATAATATCGCTTTACTTATTGTCATAAATAGCTTACCCTTAAAATGTAAGGGGTTACTATAAAAAAAAGGGGGGGAGGGAATAAAGCAACTAAAAATGACCTTTAGACATTTATATCTGCGTAAAATTTATATCATATATAAGTAAGATATAAATATTATTTTGGAGTAGATTAAATAATGTAACTATGCGTTAAGGAAAGGAGAGAATATGAAAAAGATTTTAAAAATTGTGCTTGCCTTAGCACTTGCTTTTAGTGGGATAGTGGTTGGACAAGGGAAAAGTGTTTATGCATCTAATGAAAATATTAGTGCATATCCAAATGTTCAATCATATCAAACAACTACCGGAACATTTTTTCTTGCTAGAGAAAGTCGAATCTTTGTAGTTGAAAACGAAAAGACAATTGATAATCAAGCATTATTAGATGATGTCGAATTATTAAGTTCACAACTAGGAACACTTTTAGATAAATCGCCAAATATTGTTATTGGTGATAAAACCAATGTATTGGAAAACGATATTGTAATTCAATTAGAAGAACTTGATGAATTAGCTAGCCACAATCAAAGTTATAGAATTGATATTGATGATCATATTACAATAACTGCAAAAGATAATATTGGTATATTCTATGGTGTTCAAACTTTAATTCAATTATTAAAAATTAATGATTATACATTATTGCAAGGAACAATCTTAGATTGGCCTGATACTAATGAACGTTCTATGCATCTTGATTTAGCTCGTAAATATTTCAGTATAGATTGGATTAAAGATTTAATTAAAGAAATGAGCTATTTGAAAATGAATTCTTTGCAAATTCATTTTTCTGAACGTGAGGGCTATCATTTAGAAAGTAATGTATTAAATAATGTTGATTGATGTAATTCCATCATTGGATTCACCTGGACATATGCGTTATGTTTTGAATTATTTACCAAGAGAATATAAACTAAGTAGTGTTTCAAATTTAGCTAGTGATGGAGCTGCTAGTGGAACATTTAATATTTTTAATGAAGAAGCTAAGGATTTTTTAAAAAGTTTATTTACTGAATACGCTGAGTTTTTCTCAAAATTGGGCTGTACAAAAATGAATATTGGTGGAGATGAGTTTTTAAATAATTTCTCATTACTTACTGAAGAACAATATGCCGGTGTTATGAATTATTTTAATGAAATTACAGCAATTTTAAAAGAATATGGAATGACACCAAGAGCATGGAATGATGGTTTAATGTTTACAGTATATGATAAAAACTCTTATCATTTAGATCCATCTATTGAGATTTGTTATTGGTCTGGTGGCAATAATTGTGCAACGATTGCTGACTTTGTTGAAAATGGAAATAAAGTTTTAAATTATGCTGACGTATATATGTATTATGTTCTTGCTCAATGGTGGGATCAGTATGCAAATGCCAGTGCAGAAAAAATATATAACGAATGGTCTACAGGTCGTTGTGGGGATGCTCGTAAAAATGGTGAAATTATCCCGCAAAGGTATGAAGAACCATATCCTGATTTTTTAATTGGTAGTTCATTTGCACTTTGGTGCGATTTAGCAAATTATAAAACAGAAGATGAAATAAGAGTACAAATTAAAGATCGTATGCGTGCTATGGCTCTTAAAGCTTGGAATACAACTGAGCAAATGAGTGTATATAGTGAAATAAAAAAAGTGTTTGATAAAGCCGGTAGAGCTCCAGCATATGATGATAATTTACCAGAACCAGGACAAATTATTAATGATGAACAATCTAGTGCAATTGTAATCAAATATCGTGATTTTGAAGGAAATAGTATTGCTAAAAATGATGTCTTATATGGATATTGACAGGTGAAACATATACAATTACACCGCAAACTTTATATGGTTATAAATATGTTAAAGCTAGCGATGAATTAACAGGAACATTAGACGGACAAAAAGAGATTGTTTTAACGTATCTATTAAGTAGTGATAAAACTAATCTAGAAGAAAGAATAAAAAATAAAGCTAATCAAAATGATTATGTTTTACAAACGTATCCAGTATATATTCAGGCATATCAAAATGCAGTAAAAGTATATACTAATGAAAAAGCAACTCAATATGAAGTGGATGAAGCTTATCAAACATTATTAGATAGTTATAATCAATTAGTGCCAGTAACAAAACAGGAATTATATAATCTGGTTAATTGTGCGATTCAAGAACAGGGAAATTATTCATCAAATTCATTTGCCGCATATCAAAATGCTATTGCTACTGGAAATGCATTATTAACAACTGATACAACAGCTGATGCAATTCAAAGAGCAATTCAAAATATTCATGAAACAAGAAATCAATTAACACTTAGTGCATTTATTGTAGCTTCTACTAATGTACCAACTTATCAAAATTATGGTATTTCAAATACCATTGACGGTAATCGTCAAACAAAATTCTGGGGACAATCTACTCAAAATCCTGGTCAATATTTCTTATATACATTCAGAGAATCAATTGCATTAAAACAAATTGCTATTGCAAGTGGTTATGATAATAATGGTGTTAGTGAAAATGCTGATTATATTAGAGGTGCTGATGTTTTAGTTAGTAATGATGGAACAAGTTGGCAAAGTGTTGGAAAATTGAGTGGTGAACATGAATTAGTTATTGATGTGAATAATGTTGAAGCCAAATATGTAAAAATTGAAATTACTGAATCAAGTGCAAACTGGCCACAATTAAATGAAGTATCATTTGAGTATGATATAATTGGTCGAAATCTTCAAGAAATCATTGATGAAGCTAAAAAAATTGATAGTTCATTATATATAGTTCATTATATAAAAATGAAAGTTATGCATATTTAGGTACAGCAATTTCTAATGCGGAAAACTTAGGTGAAGATGCTTCATATGATCAAAAAGCTTTAGCAATTTATAATATTGATCAAGCAATTAAATACTTACAAAACCTTTTTGAAGGAAGCAATGATACAGTTGTATCTTTTGAAATAGAACATCCATGGATCGTTCAAACTGGAACAGTTGAAATAGTTGAAGATACAGATGCAACAAATGGAAATCAATATGCTCTTACAAATAAAAATGCTACATTTAATCTTAAAATGATGGGGGATATGATTTCTATTTATGGTCAAAAAGGACCAGACAATGGAGTAATGCAAGTTACTATTTATCAAGGTGATAATGTAATTAGTAGTGAAGAAGTAAATACTGCAAGCAAAACTGCTGCAACTACAATTTTATATCAAAAAACACTTGATGTGGGTGAATATAGAATTGTTATTAGTAATATTTCATCAAATCATGTTGTAGTTGATTATGTTGAAATTGAAAATGGAACAATCTTTAAACATAATCCAATTAGTATTGATACAAATAAAGATAAATTACAAATAGCTGTTGATCTAGCTAGCCAAGTAACTCAAGAACATCTTGATAAACTTGTGCCAATCGTTGTTGAAGAATTTAAAAATGCATTAGCTGGAGCTAAAGAAATTTTAGTAAGTTCAACAGTAACGCAGGAACAAGTAGATGTATCATTTGATCGTCTATCAAGTATCATGCAACGATTAGAATTCTATAAAGGAGATAAAACACTATTACAGGAATTTATTAATAAATATACAACTAATTTGGTTGAAACTAAATATACACCTGAAACATGGGCAATATTTATTGCTAAATTAAATGAAGCTAATGTTGTATTAGATGATGAAAATGCATTACAATATGAGGTGGATCAAGCATATGATGAATTAGTACGTGCATATGTAAATTTAAGATTAATACCTGATAAAAGCTTATTAGAAGATTTAATCAATCAAGCTAAAAAACTAAATGAATCTAATTATACTGAAGATACATGGAAGGTATTAATGACAGCATTAAATGATGGTATGGCAACATATGATAATGCTGTTGCTACTCAGGTAGAAATAGATACTGCTGCAGATGCATTAGCAAAAGCACTTGTTGCTTTAAAACCTAAAGTTAGTGTTGATAAACCAATAAATAATGGTAATACTACTACAAGTGTAAAAACCGGAGATAATAGCTTAATTGGAATGTTTACAATAATGGCATTGTTAAGTGTAGCTGGTTATAGTCGTTTAAGAAAAAAAGAAAGTTAGAGATATTAAACGATTGTTTTGTTAAAGTGAAGTAATTTTTTACTTCACTTTTTTATCTTGAATAATATTAAAATGAAGTATAGAAGTTTCTAATAGACAAAGAATTTAGAAGAAATTTAACGTTAGAAATATTTATTAAATTAATTAGGCGTATTAATAAATAAAAATTAAGAAATATTTAGAAGTTCTTCAGGTCGTTCTTAAGGATTAAGTTTGATAATATATTTGGGAGGAAAATAAATGAAAAAAAAGCATATTTATCCATATATATTTTTAACGTGTTTGGTTTTAGTTATGATAGTAGTTATTATACCGCCTCAAAATATATTTGGTTCAAATACTGACTGGCTTAGTCAACATGTTAATATTGCTGATAGTTTAAGAAAACTAATCTTAGATAGTAATTCTATTTTTCCAGATTTTGTATTTAATCTTGGGGCAGGTCAAAATATATATAATTTTTCATATTATGGCTTATTACGACCAGATATTTTAATTAGTTGCTTAATTCCTTTTGTTGAAATGAAAGATGTTATTGTTGCTTATATGATTTTTAATTTAGTTGTAAGCACAAACCTAACGTATTATTGGTTAAAACAAAAACAATTTAATTATTTATTATGCATTGTTGGAGCAATTATGCTGTTATCTTCATCTGTTTTATTTCAAAGTCATCGACAAATTATGTTTGTTAATTATATGCCAGGATTATTGTTAGGGTTAATAGCGGTTGATCGATACTTGGATACTAATAAAAATAAATTATTAATTGGTGCAATTGTTTGGATCATTATTAATAGTTATTTTTTTAGTGTTACAGCAATATTTGTAATTTTTAGTTATTATTGTTTTGAAGTTATAAACAAAGATGATTTTAAAATTAAAAGGATATTAAGAATTTTTAAACCAATTATAATTGCAATATTAATATGCAGCGTTTTATTGCTACCAACTGCATATGTAATGTTGGAAAATCATCAAACTAAAACAGAAGCGATAAATTTGATGAATTTATTTATCCCTGATTTAAATTTAAATGCTTTATTATATGATCCATATGGCTGTGGTTTAAGTTATTTAAGTTTAATTGGTCTTGTTTTAGGTTTGACTCTTAAAAAAACAAGAAAACTGACGATATTTTTATTACTGATTTTATTTATGCCAATCTTTAAATTTTGTTTGAATGGTTTCTTGTATCCCCGAAATAAAATACTTATCCCCTTTATTCCAATAATTATTTATGTTTTAGTTGATGTATTAAATGAATATAAACAAATAAATAAAAAGATAAATATTTTTTTATTAATATTATTTATTTTACCGGCTGTAGTGGTAATAAATAAACCGTTGATAGTTTTAGATATTGTTGTTTGTTTAATTGGAATTATTATATATTTAAAATGGGATTATCAAACATTACTCTTATTAATGATTATGCCATTATTAATAGGTTATACAACTAATCAACAAGAAAGTTATGTTACTAAAAAGACATATAATCAAGTAAATAAATTAAGTAATATTAAAGTTGAAAACAACTATCGCTATGATTCTTTTAAACAACCATTAAATACAGTAAATCAAACAAAGAATACTTATCGAAGTTCAGTTTATAGTTCAATTAATAATAATTTATATAATCATTTTTATTATGATATTATTAAAAATCCAATTAGTATAAAAAATCGAGTAGCATGTATTTCAAATTCAAATATCTTTTTTCAGGGTTTATTAGGAGTAAAAACGCTTTATAGCGAAGAAGCAGTACCAATTGGTTATAATCAAATAGATAAAAATCTATATGAAAATAATAACGTTTTACCATTAGTCTATGCAACTAGTGATAGTTATGCTGAAAAGCAATTTAATGAATTACAATTTCCAGCTACATTAGATACTATTTATAATAATGTAATAGTAGAAAATGGACATAAAGATTATCAAAGTAAAATAAAAAATATTGATTTAAATACGTCAATTAATTATCAAAGTAATAATTTAAAGATAACTAAAATAGATAATGGTTATCAAATTGATACTAAAAATAATAGTAAATTAGAATTGAATTTAAATACGATCTTAGAAAATAAAATTTTAATTATAGAATTTGATATTAAAGATGTTAAATACATAGAAAAACTTGATACAACAATAAAAATAAATGGCATAAAAAATAAATTATCTAGTATAAATGCAGCTTATCCAAACAATAATACGCATTTTACATATATTATTAGTCAAAATGAACCCTTAGATAAATTACAATTAGAGTTTAGTCAGGGTCATTATAATTTGAAAAATATAAAAACGTATATTTTAGATTATGATGTAATTAAAAATCGTCACAATAATGTAGATGCTTTAAAAGGTGTTTATAATCAAGATGGATTTGTTGCTCGGGGTGAAATTGATGTAAGTAAAGATGGTTATTTAGTTACATCGTTTCCATATCAAAAAGGATTTAGTGTTTTAATTGATGGAAAAGAGGTTGAAAGTGAGTGTGTTAATACAGCTTTTTTAGGAACTAAAATTTCTAAAGGTAAACATGATGTAGAAATTGTTTTTAATGCACCAATGAAAAATATTGGGTTATGTTTAAGTTTTGGTGGTTTAGTTTTATTTGTAGTACAAGGGAGAAAAAAAGATGAAGAAAGATTTAAAAGAGTTGATTAGTTATATTATTGTTGGTGGATGTACAACGTTAGTCAATTTTATTATTTATTGGCTATTAATTAAATTAGTTCATCAAGGATGGTTAGTTGCAAATGTAATATCATGGATAGGTGCTGTGATTTTTGCTTTTTTTGCTAATCGACAATATGTTTTTAAAAGTGAAAATGATACAAGTAAAGAAGCTTATCAATTTTTTATGCTTAGATTAGCTACTTTGGTAGTTGAAAGTACATTATTGTTTATATTTATTCAATTGTTTAGTTTAGATGAAATGATCTCAAAGATATTTGTCAGTATTGTTACTGTGGTTTCTAATTATGTGTTTTGTAAATTTAGAATTTTTGTTAAAGGAGAAGAGTATGGACAAAATTAGTGTGATTGTACCATGTTACAATGAAGAAGAAGTATTGCCATTGTTTCATCGAGAAGTAACAAAGGAATTGAATAAAATAAATAATATTGATTACGAAATTTTATTTATTGATGATGGAAGTCATGATCAAACAATTGAAATATTAAGAGAACTTTGTGTTAAAGATAATCATTGTAACTACTATTCATTTTCAAGAAACTTTGGTAAAGAAGCTGCCATGTTTGCAGGATTAGAAAAATCAACAGGTGATTATTGTGTGATTATGGATGCAGATTTACAACATCCACCAAAATTATTAGCCCCAATGTATCATGCTGTAAGTCAAGAGGGATATGATTGTTGTGCGGGCAAAAGAATGGATCGTAGCGGTGAAGGAAAAATAAGAAATTTTTTAAGTAAATCTTTTTATAAAGTGATTCAGTGTTTTTCTAAATTTGATATGAGTGATGGTGCTGGAGATTTTAGAATGATGAGTCGTTTGATGGTTAATTCGATTTTAGAAATTAGAGAATATAATCGATATATGAAAGGATTATTTTCATATGTTGGTTTTGATACAAAATGGATCCCATTTAATAATGTAGAAAGAGTAGCCGGAAGTACAAAATGGAATTTTAAAAGTTTATTTTCATATGCATTAGAAGGAATCTTCTCTTTTTCAACAGCACCATTAAAGTTAGCAGGAATTGTAGGAATAATTTTGTTTATTGGATCGATTTTATTATCTTTATATACAGCTATTTCAACTTTATTATATGGAAATGATGTTAGTGGTTATACTACAATTGTTTGTCTTATTTTATTTTTAAGTGGTACTCAAATGTTATTTATTGCTATTTTAGGTGAATATATTTCTAAGGATTATATGGAAAATAAAGCCAGACCTATATATATTGTAAAAGATAGTAATAAAAAAATGGTGGATAATAAATTAAACAGATTATAATATAGCTAGAGTGTATGCAAATACACTCATTTTTATTACATGTATAAAAATGTTTATATATTGCACTTTTATCATAAATGTATTAAATATATCTCATTGTTAATAAGCTATTATTTATTGAATAATATGGTTATGTTATAATAATTTAGTTGTCATTTCCTCCACTCGTAAGAGAAAGGAGGTGACATTCTGTGGAGATATTAATCACTATTTTGGTATCTGTTGTAGCTGATATTATAGCCTGTTTTATTGGCAAATGGCTTAACAAATACATAAAAAAATGACAACAAATAAAAAAGGAACGCTGACACGTTCCTTTTTTACATTCTGTGGCTTAATCACTATTTGCCTAAGCACATTATATATTATGGTAAAAAAAAAATCAAGTATTCACAAAGTTAATGATGCTTAATAATTAAGTATAATATTTATAGGAAAAAATTATTATATTTACTACGATATTTGTCTTATAGAAAGATGATTAATATATGATAATAACTAAGTTTTAAGGCTTTAATATTATCTTGATAGAAATTAAGAGGAGGTGGAAAAATAAAGCCAGTAAATAAATTAAGTAGGGCATTAATAGTCGTATTATTTTGTTTTATTGGTATATATTTTTAAAAAAACAGATGAGCAAAAAGCAGTAAATGTCGATATTAATAATGAACTATTAGAAGATAGTATTGGAATAAGTATGACTAAACTTGATTATGTTTCGCAAAAATAGGTTATACTTCATGATTATTATGGACTATTTGTTTATGATATAGTGAATCGCTTAATATATTGTGCGTTAGATTTAAAATATTATGATATGGATAGTATAAAGGAGATCAAGCATGTAAAATATATTTTGCTGATAACTATATATATTATCTAATGGCAATAAAACAGATAGATCGTTTAGATAATTTTTCTCCAAATAAGTCAATTAAAAATACTGCTGATTTAAAAAGTACATTCCAGATTATAAGGATAATTAAGGAATGTTTAGTACTAGTTAGCGTTATTTTCAAAAGCAACTTGTCTATTTAAAACCTGAAATACTTTTAATAAAGGATATTGAGTTAGTGATTGATGATGTTGTGAATAATACAACTAAATCTATGTATTTGATAAAAATGTAACTGAAAATTAATAAGTATTTATAATTAAGTATTCGGTGTTAAGAAAGTTAGATTTGATTCAAGGTAATTTTATTTGGGGGATATATTCTCCTTATATGTTTTATAAAATAAAAAATTTAACAAAATAACTCTTTATATAATGAGTTATTTTGTTAAACATAATTTTATTTCCAGTTTTTGTAACTAATCCAATTTTCATAAGGAAACATGTGTTTTAAATTATGGCATACTTTTTTTTGTGATTTATAATATTTAACTAAATCATTTTTTTGTTTTAATGTTTTTTTATTGTAAGTAGGAATCATAGGTAAAACAGGGTTGTTTTTTTGATAATAATTACCAAAGTATTTTAAGTTATCTGTTTGTTTGAGATTCTTTACAATGTTTGTAACAATTGTACTGGTCATTTTATGATGCTGATGACCATATTCTCCTTTAGGATTATGAGTAACAATTGTTTTAAATTGTTTCTTAGATAATAAATATTTCAAATCATTGATAATATTTTTGTATGATGTTTTCCAATCATCTCGTTTATTATTTGTTTTATCAGGATAATCAAGAATAATACCCTGATTATGTGTTTTATTCATCACCTCATTAAATTCTTTTTTTCTAGTTTTGTTATTGCCATTAGTTAAACAAATCACTAGATATTTATCTTTAAGTAAATGACCGCCACCCCAAATTGTTTCATCATCTGGATGAGCAACAATCATAATATTTTGATATGTATCAATATCAATTTGATCAAAAATTTGTTGATGGATAATATTGTTATTTGATAAATCAATATTTGTATATCCATTTAAAAGAATTAAACATAATAATATTATTTTTTTCATATTTAAATTCTATCATGATTTCAAATTAATATAATAAAGGCTTTCTTAAAATTACTTAAGATTAAATAAATTATTTTTAAACTATTTTTATTTTAGTTAATGAATGATAAAATATAATAAACAGAGCAATTATTATAAAGGAGATAAGATGAAATTATATTATAAAGGTAAATATGATTTAAATCCTGAATCATTACCTCATGGAAATCATAAACCAGGAGCAGTTATGTTTCAAGAACCTAAAGATAGTAAAACTTTATCATTACTTTTAACTAAAATAAGTTTAATAATTATTGTTGTATTAGGAGTTATTGCAATTATTCGATGTAAAAATTATTTAACAAATTCTTTTTGGCAAATACTTTTTGGATGTGTTGCACCAATATTAATAATCTTTCCTCATGAGATATTACATGCTATTTGTTTTAAAGAGAATGTATATTTATACACAAATTTAGCACAAGGAATGTTATTTGTAACTGGTGTTGAGTCGATGAGTAAATCAAGGTATGTTTTTATGTCGTTATTACCAAATATTGTTTTTGGTTTGGTTCCTTATATTATTGGATTAATATTTCCAAATTTGATTTTCTTTGTTGTATTTGGAATCATTTCAATTAGTATGGGAGCAGGAGATTATTATAATATATATAATGCTATAACTCAGATGCCAAAAGGAGCAAAAACATATTTGTATCAATTTAATTCTTATTGGTATATACCATAATTTAAACAAATTTTCAGTCGATCTTAATTATGTAAAAATATATGGAGTACGACAGAATAAATTTAGCAAATAAACAAAATAAATATTGTATTTATACAATTAATATGATAATTTAAAGATATAGAGATAATTTAAAATAATTATTTATTTAATCAATACCTGTTAACGGGTTTATAATCTGATCATTATATGAAATGTAAATACGTTAAATGGATTATTAGATGGAAGCATTAAGTTAGTTTATAATCTGATCATTATATGAAATGTAAATTTATCCATGATTTGTTGTTTAATGCTGACTAATCCCAGTTTATAATCTGATCATTATATGAAATGTAAATATCCCATGGTAATTTGTTATAATTACCCGATATAATCGTTTATAATCTGATCATTATATGAAATGTAAATACATAATATTTGCTGTTTTCATCAAAATTATATAGAGTTTATAATCTGATCATTATATGAAATGTAAATATATACGCCGTTGTAGAAAGTAATAGATGTTGATTTGTTTATAATCTGATCATTATATGAAATGTAAATTGGCACATTAGTGTGATTTCAACTGCTGTTACCATAGTTTATAATCTGATCATTATATGAAATGTAAATGTTGAAAATACAGATAAGGTACAAAGTGGATCAGGAGTTTATAATCTGATCATTATATGAAATGTAAATCAATAAAATATAAAAAGAAAGAAGGAATTTGATTATGGTTTATAATCTGATCATTATATGAAATGTGTTAGACTAAATTGGATATTATAGGAGAATTATTATAATTTAGTAAAAGTGGGATAATCTAAAATAGTAAGAAATAGAAGAATTTATAGTACTAAATTAAAAACTTGTAGAGTTGTAGTAAACCTAGTGCTGAGTTAGTTTGTGAATATGAATTAATTCTTTTTACTTTATTTTCATAGATTAATAAATATGATCTTAACTAATTCATTAAATATTGAAAAAAATTATAGTAATGCTCAAAAAGAACTTAATATTATTTAAAAATAAAGGGCGCTATAAAATTTCATGGGGATTTGAAACAAAAAATTTCAATTTCTCCCTTTAAAATATTATGGGGAGAATGTAGTATCTGGCTGCATTCTCCTCCTTTATTTTTTCTTAATCAAATTCATCTGTTTCTTCATCAAATGATATTTCTAGATCATCTGATTTTATCTTTATTGAATCATTGTATTCTATATTCAAATCATATTTTTCATATTTGTTTTGAGAGTACAGTATTCTATTTCGTGTACGTTCAAAGTTCTGCATTCCATTACCGTTATATATAATCTTTTTTATGTAATAATTTTTTCCTTCTATAGGACCATTTGATATTCTTCTGTTTTTAACCCAAACAAATGAGTTTAATATTTCCTTTTTCCAATTATTGAGTGTATCGGCAACTTCTTTCATTTCTTCAATTTGAGAGTATCTGAATTGTTTGATGATTGAATTTAATTCTTTTTCCATATCATAATCATTTATTTCATCTTTATTTATATTATCAAAAGATCTGTATAATTCCTTTAGCTTATAAGCTTTATTGATTTCATCATCTATGGGTGTCAACTGATGCACAACTTCTGCTTGAGTTAAAGTATAATTTAATATTTTATCCTTTTTTCAAAGTAAAATTATCTAAATCTTCTTTATTTTTAAGCAATAATTTATAACGGTTTTTTAATAGACGATATTCTAATGAAGTTTTATCATTAGCATATTTACGCATGATTCTAATTCTAGTATTATTGAGTTGATCATTAATGTATTTGATGACATGAAAATGATCAACAAGAAGCGTTGAATGAGGGAAATAGAGCTTTAATAACGGTTTAAAAGTATAGCTCATATCTGTACAAATAAATTCAACAGCTTCTTTTTCTTTATTAGGGATATGAAAGAAATAGTCGACTGTGATTTCCTGTTTTCTTGATTTTAAAACATCGATAATCAAATTATTTTCAAAATTCATGAGTATAGCTGGATATTTAAATTTAGTTTTTCTTGAGAAAAAGAATTCATCAATAAGAAAAATTCTAGGAAGCTGTTTTCTTTTTACTCTAACATACTTATCAAATAGATTAATAACTTGGGTAGTTGAAATGCCAAATCTTCGTCCTACTTGGGAATAGGTAGCTGTATAAGGTTTTAATTCATCTAAGATAGTTATAACAGCAGTTCTAGTCAAATTAGAATTTTTATAAATGATAGGATTATTTTCTACAAAATCAGAATGACAGTCCTTGCATACATATTTTCTAAGTTTACAAACAATGAGAGTAGGTTTGCCATTAAAAGGACAACCAATCAAACAGGTTTTATAAAATCCTTTGCTTAAAAAATTGACTGAACCGCAGTCAGAACAACATTTGATAATTTTTTTAAATTTAATATATAGTTTATTTTGATTGAAATTAACTTCTAAATTCAAATCATCAACGATCTCATCATCGAGATCAAAGATCCTAAGTAAAACTTTTTTATTTTTATCTATGATATAGAGTAGCCAGATAAAAAATAGTATAGTAAAAAGGAGAGAAAAATACTCCCCATTAGATTTTATTTGTTTCTAGTTAAAAATACGGATGTTGCGATTGAAAATAATATAGTGTAGAATGTATGTAATAATTGCATTGTTTTAGATAGTTTAAAATGATTTTTTTATTTAAGGAGGATACTATGGGATATAGTGAAGTAATTGAATTTGTTCAAGAAAATAATATTGAATTTATTAAATTAATGTTTTGTGATTTAACGGGGGTTACTAAAAACATTATTATTAGTGCTAAAGAAGTAAAAAAAGCTTTTAAATATGGGATTTCATTTGATGGTTCAAGTATTAAGGGATTTGCAAATCTTGAAAAATCAGATTTGATTTTAATGCCAGATCCAACTACGATTAATGTTATACCATATAGCCCATATGAAGGAATGATGGTAGGTTTTTTTTGCGATATCTTTACACCTGATTACAAACCATATGAATTTGATAGTCGCTTGATTTTGAAAAATGCAGTTAATAAATGTTTAGAGTATGGATTTGAACCAAAAATTGGAACAGAATGTGAATTTTATTTATTTCAAACTGATGAAAAAGGGAATCCAACTAATGAACCGATTGACCAAGGCGGATATTTTGATATTTACCCTTTAGATAAAGGTGAAAAAATAAGACGTGAGATATGTTTAAGAATGGATGAAATGGGTTTAGATACTGAAACCTCTCACCATGAAAACGGACCAGGTCAAAATGAGATAGACTTTAAATATAGTGATGCTCTTTATGCTGCTGATTATTTTTTGATCTTTAAAAATATTGTTGAAACAGTTGCTGTAATTAATGGCTTACACGCATCGTTTTTACCTAAGCCATTAATAAATGAAAGTGGAAATGGTTTACATATTAATCTTTCACTTACTAAAGATGGTCAAAATATTTTTAATCCGGAAAATTCCAAAAATTATCAATACGCTAAATATTTTATTTCTGGAATTTTAAATAGAACAATCGAAATGATGGCATTTTTATGTTCAACTGCTAACTCATATCAACGTTTAGGTGAATTTTCAGCACCAAAGTATGTAAGCTGGTCACATCAAAACAGATCACAATTAATCAGAATTCCGGCAGCTAGAAAAGAATTTTCAAGAGTTGAATTAAGAGTTAGTGACCCTGTTATCAATCCATATATTGTTTTTGCGCTTGTTATTAATGCTGGCTTAAAGGGAATTGAAAATCAAGAAGAATTAGTAGATGCGATTGATTTAGATTTGTATAATTTAGAAACTAATAATATTCATTTAAAAAAATTACCAGAAACTTTAAATGATTCATTAGAAATTATGAAAAATAGCAGTTTTATTAAAGAAGTTCTTGGTGAAAAATTAGTAGAAAAATATTATTTAATAAAAAAATCATAATTAACTAGGAGGTGATAAGGTGAATGGGATATTAGTAATTTGTTGTGATCATAAAAATTTATTAATGATAAAAGAAGTATTATTTAAGCTAAAATCACAAAATATTTTTTATGTCGAAAATATTGATAAAGCTAAAAAAATGATGCTTGAGCAACATTTTGAATTAATAATCGTTGATTCTACTTTATCATCAAAAAACTATATTGATTTTGTAAAAAATGTTATTAAAGTTACTAATAGTCAAGTACTATTAATGTTAAAAAGCGAATTTTATGAAAATATCGCTTATGAACTAGAACAAATGGGAATATATACTTTACCTAAACCATATAATCGTACAACATTATTTAATGTTTTAAGAATGTGTAGTGTTTCAATTAGAAATATTAATAAAGTAAAAAATGAAATCAATAAATTGCAAAAACGTCTAGTAGCATTAAAATTAGTAAATCAAGCTAAACTTATCCTAATTCAAAAATTTAATATGGATGAAGATGAAGCTCATCATTTTATTGAAAAAAAAGCAATGGATTATCAAACAACTAAAATTATTATCGCAAAAAAAATAATTAATAAATATGGATAAATTTATTGACAAATAAGTTATTACAGTGTAGAATGCCACGTAGAAAGACAAAGGCGTCTTTAAGAAATACCTTTTTAAGGTTATCTTAAAGTCGCCTTTTTTCTTGTAAATCATAAAAAGGAGATGATAGATTTTGACAAAATACATATTTGTAACTGGTGGAGTAGTATCGGGGCTTGGAAAAGGGATAACAGCTGCTTCATTAGGAAGATTACTAAAAGCTCGTGGACTTAAAGTATCTTCACAAAAATTAGATCCATATATAAATGTTGATCCTGGGACAATGAGTCCTTATCAACATGGTGAGGTTTATGTTACCGAAGATGGAACAGAAACTGATTTAGATTTAGGTCATTATGAAAGATTCATTGATGAAAATTTGGATAAATATTCAAATTTAACAACAGGTAAAGTTTATTGGAATGTTTTAAATAAAGAAAGACAAGGAAAATACTTGGGTTCAACAGTTCAAGTAATTCCTCATATTACTAATGAAATTAAAGAATTTGTTTATAATGTTGGTAAAAGCTCAAATGCTGATGTAGTAATTACTGAAATTGGAGGAACAACTGGTGATATTGAATCACAGCCATTTTTAGAAGCAATTAGACAAATATCATTAGAAGTAGGTAAAGATAATAGTATTTTTATTCATGTAACATTAGTTCCTTTTATTAAAGGATCTAACGAACATAAATCAAAACCTACTCAACATTCTGTTAAAGAACTTCGAGGTATGGGGATTAATCCGGATATTATCGTGCTACGTTGTGATGAGCTATTAGAAAAATCAATTTTTCAAAAGATTGCATTATTTTGTAATGTTAAATTAGAAAATGTTATTGAAAATATCACTTTACCAAATTTATATGAAGCTCCAATCATGCTTGAACAATCAAATTTTTCTAAAGTAGTATGTGATGAACTTAATTTAAAAACACCTGAACCAGATTTAAAAGAATGGCAAGAAATGGTAGAGAAAATAAAAATGCGACCATTTGCAATAAATATTGGTTTAGTAGGCAAATATGTTTCTTTGCATGATGCTTATTTATCAGTTGTGGAAGCATTAAATCACGCTGGATATTATCATAATAGTCATGTTGAAATTCATTGGATTGATTCGGAATTGATTAATGAAGCTAATTACCAAGAAAAATTAAAAGATTTAGATGGTATTATTATTCCTGGTGGTTTTGGTGATCGTGGTATTGAAGGAATGATCTTAGCGTGTAAATATGCTCGAGAAAACAACTTACCATACTTTGGAATTTGTTTAGGAATGCAAATTACAGTTATTGAATATGCACGCAATGTTCTTGGTTTAAATGAAGCTGACTCAAGAGAATTTAATGAAAATGCTAAAGATAAAGTAATTGATTATATGCCAGGACAAAATGATGATATTGATAAAGGTGGCACGTTAAGACTAGGAGCTTATCCATGTATACTAAAAGAAAATAGTATGATTAAAAAGTATTATGGAATAAATAATATTAGTGAAAGACATCGTCATCGTTATGAGTTTAACAATGATTATCGTGATGTTTTTGAAAAAAAAGGTCTTGTTTTAAGTGGAATTTCACCTGATGGTAGACTAGTTGAAACAGTTGAATTAAGCGATAAACCGTTTTTTATTGGGGTTCAATTTCATCCGGAATTTAAAAGTAGACCTAATCGTGCACATCCTCTTTTTGTGGGATTTATTGAAGCAGCATTAAAGTATTCAATGGGAGGTAAATAATGGCTATTAACGAAGAATGTGGAGTTTTTGGTGTATATTCGCCAAATAAAAGTGATCTTGCTAATATTGTATATTATGGATTGTATGCTTTGCAGCATCGAGGTCAAGAATCTTGTGGCATTGTAGTAAATCAAGATGGTGTATTTTACAGTCATAAAGATTTAGGTTTATTAAATGATGTGTTTTCTAAAGATAAATTAATGAATTTTCCTGAAGCAAACATGGCAGTTGGTCATGTTCGTTATGGAACAACCGGGAAAACCAATCGTAATAATTGTCAACCAATTGAAGTAAACCATCAAAAAGGAAAAATGGCTTTGGCTCATAATGGTAATTTAAGTAATGCTTTTGAATTACGTAATGAGTTAGAATTATCAGGAGCAATTTTTCATTCTACAAGTGATACCGAAACAATTGCTTATATCGTTACTAAAGAAAGACTTAAAACTAATACGATTGAAGATGCTTTAAGCCAAGCCATGAAACAATTAGATGGAGCCTATTCGTTGATTTTAATGTCTTCACAAAAATTAATCTGTGCTCGTGATGCTTATGGTTTTAGACCACTTTGTTATGGTATAAGTGAAGACGGGATGTATGTCGTCGCTTCTGAAAGCTGTGCTTTAAAAGCAGTTGGTGCTAGTTTTGTTAGAGATATTGAACCTGGAGAAATTGTTATTTTTAGTGAAGATGGTGTAATTTCTAGAAAAGAACATTGCAAGACAAAAAGGAAAAAAACATGTATTTTTGAATATATCTATTTTGCTAGGGGAGATTCAGTTATTGATGGTGTTTCGGTTCATCATTCAAGAAAAGAAGCTGGAAGACTTTTAGCAAAATATCATCCGGTTGATGGTGATGTTGTAATTGGTGTACCTGATTCGGGAATAGATGCTGCCCTTGGATACAGTCAAGAATCTAAAATTCCTTATGAAATTGGTTTTATTAAAAATAAATATATTGGACGAACATTTATTTCGCCAGGACAGTCTTCAAGACTTAATCAAGTAAAAATTAAATTAAGTGTTATTGAAGAAAATGTTCGAGATAAAAGAGTTATTTTGATTGATGATTCAATTGTTCGCGGAACAACTAGTGGCTTGATTGTTAAATTATTAAAAGAAGCTGGAGCTAAAGAAGTTCATATGCGTATATCTTCGCCACCATTTTTATATCCGTGCTATTACGGTACTGATATTGATTCTAGTGAGCATTTAATTGCCTGTAAACATAGTGTTGAAGAAATTGGAAATATTATTGGTGTTGATTCACTTGGTTATTTACCGGTTAATGAACTTAAATCACTAATTAATAGTGAGGATTATTGTAGTTCATGTTTTGATGGTAATTATCCAACTAAAATACCTAGTGATACAAGAAAAGATCGTTTTGAAAAACCGTTATTAAAAGAAAAGTAGTGAGGTAAATATGAAATATAATAAAAAGATAATTTTAGAAGATGGTAGTGAATATTACGGCAGAAGTTTTGGTGCCGATAATGAACGAGTTTGTGAAATCGTTTTTAATACATCAATGGTAGGATATCAAGAAATTATTTCTGATCCTTCATATACATATCAAGCAGTAGTCATGACTTATCCGCTAATTGGTAATTATGGAATAAATGATGATGATTTTGAAACTTCTATTCCTACAATTGGAGGTTTAATTGTAAGAGAATATAATGATTTTCCATCAAATTTTCGCAGTTCGTCAACGCTTTTTAAAATAATGGAAAAATATCATATTCCAGGTATTTATGGAGTTGATACTAGAAAAATTACAAGGTCAATTAGAGAACTTGGAAGTAGAAAAGTATTAATAACATCAATTGATACGCCATTAGAAAAAGGTTTAGAAATTTTAAAAAATAGTGAGATTTTACATGATGCTGTTAGTAAAGTAAGTACTAAACAAATATGGCATAGTGATGTTGAAAATGAAAAATATCATGTTGTAGCAATTGACTGTGGAATTAAACATAATATTATTAGATTTTTAAATAAATTAAGATGTAAAGTTACGATCGTTCCTTACAATACAACTTCTAGTGAGATTGAAAAGCTAAATCCTGATGGAATCTTTATTTCAAATGGTCCTGGCGATCCTCAAGATGTAATGGCTGTAGTTAATACAATTAGAAATTTAATAGGGAAATACCCAATTTTTGGAATTTGTTTAGGACATCAAATTGTTAGTCTTGCATATGGAGCAAAAACTTACAAAATGAAATTTGGTCATCGTGGAGCTAATCATCCTGTTAAAAATTTATTTACAAATAAAGTTGAAATCACTTCACAAAATCATTCCTATGCCGTAGATAATGATAGTCTTAAACAGACTGATTTAGAGATTACGCATATTAATTTATTAGATAATACAATTGAAGGTGTAAGATCACTTAAAGATAAAGTCTTTAGTGTACAATATCATCCTGAAAGTGCTCCAGGACCTCAAGATAGTGCATATTTATTTGATACGTTTATTCAATTAATGGAGGAAGAAAAAAATGCCTAAAAGAACAGATATAAAAAAAGTTTTAGTGATTGGTTCAGGGCCAATTGTCATTGGGCAAGCAGCTGAATTTGATTATGCGGGAACACAAGCATGTTTAGCATTAAAAGAAGAAGGGTATGAAGTCGTATTGTGTAATTGTAATCCAGCAACAATTATGACAGATACAACTATTGCAGATAAAGTTTATATGGAACCACTAACTTTGGAATTTATCGCTAAAATCATTCGTTATGAACGTCCCGATGCTATCTTACCTGGAATTGGTGGTCAAACAGGGCTAAATCTAGCAATGCAATTAGAAAAAAAGGGTATTCTAAAAGAATGCCAAGTTGAATTATTAGGAACAAGAAGTAAAAGTATTGAACAGGCTGAAGACCGTGAGTTATTTAAAGAATTGTGTACTAATTTAAATGAGCCAGTATTACCATCAGATATTGCAAATTCAATTGAAGAAGGAATTGAAGTAGCAAAAAAAATCGGGTATCCCGTAGTTTTAAGACCAGCCTTTACACTTGGTGGAACTGGTGGTGGATTTGCTGATGATGAAAAAGAATTAAAGAGTTTAATAAAACATGCATTAACATTATCACCAACTCATCAGGTATTAATTGAAAAAAGTATTAAGGGCTATAAAGAAATTGAATATGAAGTAATTAGAGATAAAAATGATTCAGCAATTACAGTATGTAATATGGAAAACTTAGATCCAGTAGGAATTCATACCGGCGATTCAATCGTTGTATGTCCTTCACAAACATTAACTAACAAAGAATATCATATGTTAAGAGATAGTGCTTTAAAAATCATTAGAGCATTAGAAATCGAAGGTGGTTGTAATGTTCAATTTGCTTTAGATTCTAAGTCATTTCAATATTATTTAATTGAAGTAAATCCTCGTGTTTCTCGTTCAAGTGCCTTAGCTTCAAAAGCAAGTGGTTATCCAATTGCTCGAGTATCAGCAAAAATTGGAATTGGGATGACGCTTGATGAAATAATGCTTGCTAATACACCAGCATTATTTGAACCAGCTTTAGATTATATTGTAACTAAAATTCCAAGATTTCCATTTGATAAATTTGCAGATGCCAATAATTCATTAAATACCCAAATGAAAGCTACTGGTGAAGTCATGGCTATTGGTAGATCATTTGAAGAAAGTCTATTAAAAGCAATTCGTTCACTAGAAATTGGTTTAGAGCATATTTATAATAGTAAATTTGATGAGTATAGTAATGAACAATTATTAGAGTATATTAAAATTGGTACTGATGATCGTATTTATGCAATTGCGGCTTTATTAAGAAATAAGATTGACATAAATACAATTGCTAATCTTACAGCAATTGATATGTTCTTTTTAAAGAAAATAGAAAATATTATTGAACAAGAAATTAAATTAAAAGAAAATCCATTAAATATTGAAATTCTTAAAGAAGCTAAACAAATGGGCTTTAGTGACAAAATAATTGGTCAATATTGGCATCAAAATGAACTTGACATTAGAAACTTAAGAAAAGAAAACAACATTTTACCAGTATATAAAATGATTGATAGTTGTGCTTCAGAGTTTTCTAGTTATATTCCATATTTTTATTCAACATATGAAGATGAAAATGAATCAATTGTTTCTAAAAAAGAAAAAATTATTGTTCTAGGATCTGGTCCAATTCGAATTGGTCAAGGGGTTGAATTTGATTATTCAACAGTTCATGCCGTTTCAACAATTAAAAATGCAGGTTATGAAGCAATTATTATTAATAATAATCCAGAAACAGTGTCAACTGATTATACATGTTCCGATAAATTATATTTTGAACCATTATGTGTTGAAGACGTAATGAATATCATTGAACTAGAAAAACCAATTGGCGTGATTGCAACTTTAGGAGGACAAACAGCTATCAACTTAGCTAATCCATTAAGTGAATTAGGTGTTAAGTTAATTGGAACTGATTGTACAGGAATTGAAAGAGCTGAAAATCGTGATGTTTTTGAAAAATTACTTGATAAATTAAATATTCCTCAAGCTAAAGGAAAAGCTGTTACTAATGTTTTTGATGGTTTAGAGGTTGCTAGTGAAATTGGATATCCAGTTTTAGTAAGACCAAGTTTTGTACTTGGTGGAAGAGCAATGCAAATTATCAATAACGATGAACAGTTAAAACATTATTTAAAAACTGCAGTAGAAATCGATGAAGATAAACCGGTTTTAGTTGATAAATATATTAGAGGTAAAGAAGTTGAAGTTGATGCTATTTGTGATGGTAAAGATGTATTTATTCCTGGAATCATGGAATTAGTTGAAAGAACTGGGATTCATTCTGGAGATTCAATTAGTGTTTATCCAACTTTTAGTATTAGTGAAAAGGTAAAAAATACGATTAAAGAGTATACGACTAAGCTAGGATTAGAAATTGGTATTATTGGTTTGTTTAATATCCAATTTATCGTTGATAAGGATGAAAATGTGTATATTATCGAAGTAAATCCTAGATCATCAAGAACAGTGCCATTTTTATCAAAAGTTACAAAATATAGCTTGGCTGATATTGCTACATATGTTATTTTAGGTAAAAATTTAAAAGAACAAGGTATTATCGAAATGTCGCCTGAACACGCTAAAAAGTATTATGTAAAAGTACCAACATTCTCATTTTCTAAATTAAGTGGAATGGATACTTACCTATCACCAGAAATGAAATCTACTGGTGAAGCAATTGGTTATGATAAAAAACTACACCGTGCAATGTATAAAGCCTTAATCGCTTCAGGAATGTCAGTAGCCAATTATGGAACAATTTTTGTTACAATTGCTAATGAAGATAAAGAAGAAGCATTACCACTGATTAAAAGATTCTATGATATGGGATTTAATATTGAAGCCACTGTCGGTACGGCTAATTTCTTAAAAGAAAAAGGAATAAAAACAAGAATTAGAAAGAAAATTAGTGAAGGTAGTAATGAGATCCTAGAATCAATTCGTGCTGGTTATGTAAGTTATGTAATTAATACTCGTTCAACGATGTCATCACCTTCATCAAATAACGATGGGGTAATTATTAGACAATGTGCTATTCAAAATGGAGTAACGGTGTTAACATCCTTAGATACTGTAAAAGTAATTTTAGATGTTTTGGAAGAGACAACGATTAGTATTTCTAAAATAAATGATTAGAGAAACTTTTAGTTTCTCTTTTTGTGTTATTAGAAAAATAATTTATATGTAATATAAATATTTTAAAGTAAATTTTATAATTTTTTACTAAAAATATAAAATTAGTAATGAATGAAAACTGTCAAGCAAAAATGAAAATGTCCCAAAAAAAGTTAAACATTAGCACCAGAACGGTGCTTTTGTTTTTGAACATAATTGTTAAATGACATTCTTTTC
>JAGZCC010000112.1 GCA_018369555.1 Thomasclavelia spiroformis | reverse complement strand
ATAAATCACCTAATGAATATGAGCATGATTATTTAATTAGTATCAATTAATTAAATTTCTTACATTTATGTAGTCCGAAATCTTGACATAGTACCAGACAATGACCTTTAATAATAAAATGTGCAATTATACAAAAGACGGTCGAACTCTAGTGTATAAAAAATTAGATGGATATATTACCAAAGAAATAAACCATCTCTTAAATATACCTTATGAAAATGAACGAGTAGAATACATGGATAATCGAATATCCAAATACTCGGGGCAACGAGGAAGATGCGCAGTATCGCAGTGGTTTCTGATAGCTAGAGAAACATACTGTCACCACATCATTCCTGTTTCACAAGGTGGAACGGATAAGTTTAACAACCTTATCATCGTACATGAAGATATGCATAGACTAATCCACGCTACTAGAGAGGAAACAATTAAGAAACTACTAAGCAAATTCAATCTGAATAAAAAGCAAATGAATAAACTCAACAAATTGCGTAAGAAATGTAATTTAACGGAAATCAACTTTTAAAGAACTAGATGGAACGCCGTGTGCGGTGAAAGTCGCATGCACGGTGTGGAGCGGGGGAAAAGATGGAGATTGTATCAAAATCTTACCTATCGCTATAAATTGCTTCAAGTTTAGGGTTTGGTAGTCATAATTATTTTTCTAAAGTGTTTAAAAAAGTAACGGGATTAACACCTAAAGAATATAAAACTAAATATGATTAATAATAAATATAGGTAATGATAATATATTTTTGAAAGAATAAAAACTTATGTTGTTATAAATAGAATGAGTGCTATTTTTATGAGAGAATGATTATTTTTATGGATTGTTTGCTATAATAAGTTATATATTATAATTGATTTGTTCTAGTTAAGATCTTGTTTCTATGAGCGCAATAGACTTTATAAAATTTATAATTGGTATTATTGGAAATTAATTTGTATTTTGAAATAGAAAAATTGGCTAAGATTAAATTGTTGAAAGAGGAACAATTGTATCAAAATGCTTAGGAAAGATAATTTTTCATATAGGTGATAAAGACCAGGATACATGTTATTTATAGTCTATTTTTAATATATATTTGAGCAAAGTTATTGTTTAAATATATAAATAAGTACTTTTTAAATTTATTTAGTACTAATATTTTTATTTGATATATTTAGAAAGTACGGTAAAAATAAAAAAAGTGAATTTACTTTTATTAAAAGTAAATTCACTAGTTGCCTAAAATTGAATATGCTCTTTTTAATACAAATTTAAGCAAAATAAAAATAGTATCGAAATACTATTTATATTTTTAAGCAGATTTTCTCAAAGTTCTTAATTCTCTAGCAGAAATTTTTACAGTTGTAGGTTTACCATCTACTAAAATAGTAGCTTTTTGTAAATTAACATTCCATTTTCTTCTACTTGAGTTTAATGCATGAGAACGTGTGTTTCCGGACATAGGTCCTTTTCCACTGATTTGACATTTTCTTGACATTGGTTCTCCTCCTCTTCATTAGCAGTGTTTTAACGTACTGGAATATTTTATCACTGTTTTTTATTAAAATCAATCTTTTTTTAAAAAAAGATAACTTTTTCTTGAAATATGATGAATATTTGAATAAAATCAAGAGGTAATAATTGTCAAGATATTCTTTTTAAGATATAATTATTTAATGATAGGTAATATATATTATATACAAGGAGGTATATAAATGATTGAAAAAAATAATAACATGGGTACGATTAATATTTCATTAGATGTCGTAGCTATAATTGCTGGTGGTGCAGCAACAGAGTGTTATGGTGTTGTGGGAATGGCAAGTAAAAAAAGGTTAAAAGATGGTTATTATGATTTGTTACGTAAAGAAAATTATTCTAAAGGAATAGTTGCTCGAGACGGTGAGACCGGACTTATTTTAGATTTATATGTATTGTTAGGATATGGAATTAAAATGACTGAAATTTTATATGAAGTACAAAAGAAAGTTAAATATGTAGTTGAATCTACTTTAGACGTTAATGTAGAAGCTGTAAATGTCTATGTTCAAGGTGTACAAGGAATAGAGTAGAGGAGAAAGATGATGAAAGTTATAACGGGTAAATTATTTAAGGATATGGTATTGTGTGGTGCAAATACGTTGCATAATAATTATCCTGAAATTGATGCATTGAATGTTTTTCCGGTACCGGATGGAGATACTGGAACAAATATGTCATTGACTTTTTTAGCAGGTGCAAAAGAAGTTGAAAATTTAGATTCTAATAATATTGGTGAAATTTCTAAAAAACTTTCTAAGGGACTTTTAATGGGGGCTCGAGGAAATTCAGGAGTTATTTTATCACAAATCTTTAGAGGGATTTCAATAACTTTACAAGATCATGAGGAAGCTGATGCATTGCTTTTTGCACAAGCTTTAGAAAATGGAGCTAAAGTTGCTTATAAAGCAGTGATGCGTCCAGTAGAAGGGACTATTTTAACTGTAATTAGAGAAGCAAGTGAAGCGATAGTTAAATATACAAAAGCTGATATGAGCATTGAAGATATGTTTTCTTATTTTGTAAAGGAAGCAGAAAATTCGCTTGAACGAACACCTGAACTATTACCGGTATTAAAAGAAGTTGGGGTTGTAGATAGTGGTGGAGCTGGTTTGTTATTAGTACTTACTGGTTTTATGGCAGCAATTGCCGGAGAGAAAGTTGATTATGTTGAAATTAAGTCTTCTGTAGCTTCTATGGAAGCTGTTAGTGAAATTGAAAATGGTGAAGAGGGTTATGGATATTGTACAGAATTTATTCTTCGCTTAGAGCCATCGTTAGTTAATAAATTTAAAGAAGATCAGTTAAAAAAAGAATTAGCAAGAATTCCTGGTGAAAGTATTGTTGTAGTACAAGATGAAGAAATCGTAAAAGTTCATGTTCATACTTTAAAACCTGGAAATGCTTTAAATATTGCACAAAGATTTGGTGAATTTGTTAAATTAAAAATTGAAAATATGCAAGAACAAGCAGATACAATTCAAAATAATGCTGGTTCAATTGTTGGTGTAGATGATAAAAATGCCCAACCAAAATGTGAATCAAAAGAGACAGCGGTTATTTCTGTATGTGCTGGTGATGGATTGAAAGATGCATTTTTAGAATTACATTGTGATTATGTCGTTAGTGGTGGACAAACCATGAATCCTTCAGCAGAAGATATGGTTCAAGCTGTAAAAGATGTAAATGCGAAAAATGTAATTATTTTACCTAATAACTCAAATATTATTATGACTGCACAACAAACGGCAACAATTTTAGAAGGTGAAATAAATGTTATTGTGATTCCAACTAAAACTATTCCTCAAGGATTATCAGCATGTATTATGTTTAATCCTGATGCTGATTTAGATGATAATATTGCTGAAATGAGTGAAGCAGTTAGTAATGTAAAAACAGGACAAGTAACGTTTGCAATTAAAGATACTAATATTGATGGTGTTGAAATTAAAGCAAATGATTATATGGCTTTAGTTGAAAAAAATATTGTTTCATGTGTTAGTGATAAACTTTCAGCATTGAAAGTTGTATTAGAAAACTTAATTGATGAAGATGCTGAGTTAGTTACACTTATTTATGGTGAAGATGTAAATGATGAGGATGTTGAAGAGATTGAAAGTTTTGTAGAAGATAATTTTGATGTAGAACTTGAAATTGTTAATGGAAAACAGCCAGTGTATTCATTTATTGTTGGTGTAGAATAATAAAATCAGTCAAAAAGTGCCGATAAATAGGGCGCTTTTTGTATATATAAATATTTTTGGTGTTTATTTGGTGTTTAAAGTTGT
>JAGZCC010000111.1 GCA_018369555.1 Thomasclavelia spiroformis | reverse complement strand
TATTTGCCGCCCAGTTCCTCAAATAATGATTTTGCCATTGTCTGTTACCTCCACATTCTTTTTTATTTTGAATGTCCGCAAAATCCGTCCTACATCATTAGGTGGTTTAGCTGGCTCAATTTGTCGCAGTGTTAATCCAACTGTAGAATCAAATATAGTTAATTCTTATAATTTAGGACGGGTTCATTGGGGAACATATTCAGGTAAAATTGGTGGATATATTGAACAAGATGATAATTTAGCTAATTATGATCATATTTATTATAATCAAGAAAATTTGCCTAATGTTCCAATTGGAAACCTTATTCCAGTACCATCAATTATAGGAATGAAAAAGAATGATATGATGAATCAGTCTTTTGTTGACGCTTTAAATCAATATCAACAGGATAGCTATAGTGATTGGAAGTTGGGAACTGATAATGTTGCTAGATTAACTATTTTTGATGATGCTAATGAATTAGAAAAGTTCATGGCAAGTATTAAGAATAATCCTGAAATAAAAGAAAATCGGGTGGTTTTACCAAAATCAAAGGATGGTCGTTATCAAGCGGTATTATTTGGTTCAACTAATCAGCAGGTAATTGATTTAAATGGTCGTGTTTATCAACCGTTGACTAAGCAAAAAGTATATTTAATTTATAATATTATTGATACTCAAGACAATGAAGTAGTTTGCCAATTAGATCGTAATATTACTATCACTGTTGATGGTAAATATCGTGATGATGGTATTAATGAAATGCCAAATGTTGTACCTGGTCTTCGCGAATGGTATGGTCTTGATGGTAATTTCAAATTAAAAAAAGATTCACGTATAATTTATGAAAATGAACAGGCTAAAACAAGTGCTGAAATGTTACAAATGTATTTAAGTGAAATGATTGATGTGACATTAGAAGTTAGTCAAGATATTGCAAAAAATGGGGATATAGTTATTAAATATACCCCTGATAAATTAAGTGAATTAGGTGAAGAAGGATATTATATAAATATTGGTAATCAAGTTGTTATCAGTGCCTCTAGTAATATAGGAATGCTTTATGGTGGTGTTTCAATTGCTCAAATTTTATATCAAGATAAAAATCATGATACAATTCCATTTGGAATTATTCGTGATTATCCGCAATATTCTGTTCGTGGTGGAATGCTTGATGTAGCTAGACGTTATTTTAAATTAGATTATGTTGAGGATATGGGAAAATATATGGCCTGGTTTAAAATGAACACTTTCCATCTCCATATTAATGAAGACAGTGGACTTGGTGGAGAATATAGTTCATCATTTGTAGTAGAGAGTAAGAAGTATCCTGCTTTAAATACATATAATTTAGAAAATGGTAACTATGTTTGGTCACAAGATGATTATCGTCAAATGCAAAAGAATTTAAAAGAATTTGGTGTAGATGTTATTACAGAGATTGATACGCCGGGCCATGCTACAATTTTTAATTTAATTAATCCAGAAATTGTTAATGGTTCAAATTTTGATTTAACTAATCATTATGATGAAAGTTTAAGCTTGATTAGTAGTGTTTTTGATGAGTTTTTAGATGGTGATGATCCAGTGTTTCAAAGTGCTGTAGTTCATATTGGAACGGATGAATCTGCTAATACTAATGAAAATATGCGTCGCTATATTAATGATTTAACTCAATATTGTTTATCTAAAGATAATATTGATGAAGTTTATTTTTGGGGAAATCTTTCAGTTTATTATGGTGCTACAGAAATTAACTCTACGAACGTTGTAAATCAAATTTGGGATTCCGCTGATCAGCGAGTTGAACAGGCGTTATTAGATGGATTTAAAATTGTTAATTCAACATCTAATAGCATGTATATAATTCCAGGTAATAGTAATGGTTTACATAATGGGTATGTTGATATGGAAACTTTCTATAATACATGGAAAGGAAGTAATGATTTTGATACTCATAGGATTGGAAATCCAACATACATATCTTCACGTAATTATTATGCACAATATGATTTATTACGTGGTAATCCTCAAATTATAGGTACCCTTTTCTGTAATTGGAATGACCGTTCATGGGGTAATGATTTTGATATTTTAGATTTAGTTTTATCATATATTGGGGTAATTAGTGAAAAGTGTTGGTATGGTGATGATGATCGTTTTGAAAATGGAGGAGATTTTGTTAAGGCATTTGAACAAGTTAGTGCTTTTGCTCCTGATGCTAATCCAAGAAGATATGTAGCAACTGATTCTAATATTATAGCTAAGTATAATTTTGAAGAAATAACGGATCAAAAAATTAATGATCAGGAAAATAATTATGATGCAACTGTAAAAGATGCATTATTAGTGGAGACAAATAAAGAATATATTAATGGAAAAGTTTTAGAACTTAAACCGCAAAGTAATCTTACTTTACCTTTTGAGGGAGTAGGATATCCATATACAGTAAATTTTGATTTATATTTAAATAGTAGTCAAAATAATAATGCAATCTTATTTAGTGATGATTATTGTACATTTTATTTGAATTATCAAGGTCATGGTGTTAGTTTTAAGCTAGGTAAGTATACTTATACATATGACTTTATATTACCACCAGACCAGTGGTTAAATATCACTTTAACAAGCGCTTATGTACATGGTGCTAATGCAACCACTTTATTAAAGGTCGATGGTGTTCCATATAATCCGGTATTGATTGAAGGACCAGCTAGTGTACCATCTCATTCGATGACGTCATATTTACCAACTAATAAAATGTTTAATGGTATTGATGGTTATTTGGATAATTTAGCAATTGGAAATAAATATAATCAAAATATTTCGTCATCTACAGAATATGAGTTTGAAGGTGAAGGAACTGAAGAAAGCCCTTATTTAATTAAATCTGAAAAAGAATTATTATTGTTTGCTAATGAAATTAATAGTGGTGAAAAAACGCAAGCATATTTTAAATTAGTGAACGATTTGGATATGCATAATTATAAATATATTCCTGCAGCAGTATTTAGGGGCGTTTTTGATGGAAATGGTCATACTATTGCTAACCTTTCTATTAATCATCCACAAGGAGAAAATGTTGGATTGATTGGTTTGTTAGAAGGAGGAACAATTAAAAACATTGAACTTAGAAATGCAAATGTGACAGGTAAGGCTAAAGTAGGTGGCTTAGTTGGACGAACTATGTATGCAAAAATCATAAATTGTGGAGTTGAAGCGATAGTTAGTGGAGGTAATGATACTGGTGGTATTGTGGGAATGTTCAATAACTCAACTATGAGTAACTGTTATGCATGGAGTGAAGTGACAGGATCAGTAGAAACTGCAGGCGGTTTAGTTGGGGCTGCTAATCGTAGTATTGACCCATCGGTTCCTACAATTATTGAAAATTGTTATAGTAAGACAAATGTAATAGCCCCTCGTTTTAGTGGCGTTGTAGCAGGATATGATGAATCAGTTGCTGGAGAATTGTATCAGGTTACATATCAGAATGTTTATTATGAAAATAATAAACTTGGATTTGGAAATAACAATAATATTGAGGTTCTTAATCCATTAAATCCTAATGAATTAATTGATGGAACTTTATTAAATAATTTAAATAATAATGTACAAGAAGGATATTATTCATGGATTAGTGCAGATACTAATTATCCAGTTTTCAAAATAAATGTAAAAACTGATAAAACAGCTTTAAAGATTACTCTAGATTTAGCTAATGCAATTACTGATAAAGATTTAGTTAATGTTGTACCAGTAGTAGTTAATGAATTTAAACAAGCAAGAGATAAAGCTAATGAAGTATATAATGATGCAAGTGCTAGTCAAGATAAAGTAGATGC
>JAGZCC010000110.1 GCA_018369555.1 Thomasclavelia spiroformis | reverse complement strand
TAAATAAAAAAAATCAAAAACACTGAAAAAATCAGTATTTTTGATATTAAAATTGGACATAAGTTCTAAAGAAATGTAGTGATAGTTTCGAAAGACGGGAAATAGATTGTCGTAATTTATCTAATTGTTTAAAAAAAGATTGTTTTGTAGATAAACTAAAGTATAATTATATGCTAGGAGGATGTTTATGAAAAAAATAACAATTATAATAATGGCGTTGTTTTTAATATGTGGATGTACATCAACAAATACAAATAAAGAAAAAAAAGATAAAGCTGCAATTGTAGAATTAAATCCTAATAAAGGAGCAGTAAAGAAAATACCAATGCAAGATGTTTTAGATAAAATGGAAAACAAAGAAACATTTGTAGTTATGTTATCACAAACATATTGCAATGCATGTTTAAGTTTCTTTATGGAAACAGATGATTATACTAAAGAAATTGGTTTAACATTATGGGATATTATTTTAGATGATGAATCTACTAGTGAAGAAGAAAACTTAAAAATAACTAATGAAAAATTTGGACATTTTTCAGCAACACCATCTATTTACTATGTTGAAAAGGGGAAAGTAAAAGATTCGCTATGTTCTGATAAAGAAAAAGTGAACTTAGAAAACTATAAAAAATTCTTAATTGAAAATGGAATTATTGAAGAAGAATAATAAAAATCGTAATATTTATTACGATTTTTCACTTAGAATATCGTTGTTTTATATATTTTAAATATGCTATATTAAATATAGTTTAAAAAAATGAAAGGAAAAGTCATCGATTGATGATATAGAAAGTAAAGTGAAAAAGACAGTTTATTTGTTATTATGTTTAATGCTATTACTTACAGGATGTGGCTCATCAAAAGTAGTACCTGATAAAAAAATGATTTTAAATCAAGAAAGTACAGTAGATGATCAAATTTTCAAATCAGAAGTTATAATAGAGTATGATAGTGATAGCAAAAAAGTAGCAAAAGGAAAATTTTCAGTAAAATATGAAAATATGGCTAAGACAGAAACAAACGGTAATATTTTAACAGAGCTTAATAATCGTTATACAATTATTGAGCAGTTAGAAGGTGTGAAAGCATCAGGTGATGCTACAGAAACAAGCTTTGGCTTTGAAGAAGAATGGGATTATAATATTGTTAATATTCAAGAAGCTTTGAAAGCAGATGAACAACAGAAAAATTTTGTAGAAAATGGTGAATATTCTTTAGATAAAATTAAAGAATATTATGAAAAGCAAGGATATACTTGTAAGGAAAAGGATTTAAAATAGGTTATTGAGTAATTAAGATAAAATGACGTCTAATTTGTTGTTTTATCTTTTTTTGTTAATATAATGTAAAAACATGTTAAAATATATTTTTTTGTTTTTTCATTTTTAATTTATAATTTATAAAAAGTAATGAAAAGGTTTACAAAAAAATATAAGAGGGTTATATTAATATCGACTATAGGTATTTTCTAATTGAGTTTTGTAAAATTAAGGGGAAAGATAATGCTTGATTAGTTAAAATACTATAGATTTTTAGGAAGAAGGAGGACATATGAAAAAGCTATTAAAAATACTGTTAGTGTTAGTTATTTCTTTACCAGTTATAGTTTTTGGAACTGCAGATAATAATCCTGTTTCTGCACTAATAAGTGGTGATTATGCTTATGAGTTAATTGATGATAATTCAGTTACTATTATAAACTATGGTGGCGATGAAAAAAACTTAACTATTCCAAGTAAAATCGATGGAAAAACGGTTAAAAAAATTGGTTATGGTGCTTTTGCAGAATGCAAAAGTATAGAAACACTTGTGATTCCAGAAACTATTATAACAATAGGCGATTATGCATTTTCACAATGTAGTCAATTATCTAAAATAACTATTCCAGATTCTGTAGTTGCTTTAGGTCAATATTCGTTAGCTGGGTGTAGTAGTTTAACAAGTGTAGAAATTCCTAATGGTATAAGTGCGATACCTTATGCAACATTCTTTGATTGTACTAATTTAACAGATGTTGTAATTCCAGAAGGAATAAAGACAATTGGAGGGATGGTATTTGGAAATTGTCGAGCTTTAGCTGATATTAACTTTCCTACTACATTAACTTCAATTGGGGGAAATGCGTTTTTAAACTGTACAGGATTAAAAAGTATTACTGTATCAAAAGGTGTAACATCTCTTGGATCAGGAACTTTCCAAGGATGTTTAAACTTAGTTGAAATCAATCTACCTAACACATTGGCTGTAATTGGTCAAAGTGCATTCCAAGATTGTATTAGTTTGGAAAGTATTGTTTTACCAGAGAGTGTTACCGGTATTGGATATGCTGCATTTACTGGATGTTCATCATTAACTGATGTAAATATCCCAAGTCAGGTTGATAGTATTAGAAATGCGACATTTAGTGGATGTGCATCTCTAGAAGAAATAAATATTCCTAGTACAATTACTTCATTAGGAGAAAATGTATTTAGTGGATGTGTTAGTTTAAAGAGCGTTGTAATTCCAGATTCTGTAACAGAAATTGGAGCATCTACATTTAGTAACTGTAGTAACTTAAAAGAAGTAACATTGCCAAAAAATCTTGACCGAATTAGTGCTAGTTTGTTTAGATATTGTGATAGTATTGAAACAGTAGTAATACCAAATGGTGTAGTTGCTGTTGATGATACAGCGTTTGCAGATTGTATGAATTTAAAAAGTGTAACTTTCCCAAATACAATTAAAGCTTCAGAAAATGATGGTAATGGTATAGGTAGCCGTATTTTCTCACATTCCCCTAAAGTAGTAGCATCAGTAATTGAAGGTTCTGTAGCGCATACTTATATGAGAAGAAATGGTTATAATTTTACATTAATTACAACTGGAATAAATTTAGATAAGCCAGAATTAACATTAGATGTTAATGAATCATCTAAATATGTAGCAATTTTATCACCATATAAAGTTGTTGATAATACATCATTGTCATGGCAATCAAATAATCCAGGTGTAGCTTCTGTAGATGCAAATGGTGTAGTAACAGGTATTACTGAAGGTAAAGCAACTATTATTGTAAAAGGCAGTAATGGACTTAGTGCAAGTAGTGAAGTAACTGTTACAAATATTAATGCACCAATTACAAATGTATCATTAAATCGTAGTGATTTAGAAATTAAAAAAGATAGCTCTAGCCCATTAAGAGCAACAGTTACACCTAAAGAAACAACTGATGATAAAACATTAACATGGGAATCAAATAATCCGGAAGTAGCCACAGTAAGTTCAACTGGTGTAGTAACAGCAAGAAAACCAGGTAATGCTATAATTACTGTTAGAACTAGCAATGGATTAACTGACACATGTAATGTAACTGTAATTAGTCAAATTACATCAGTTCATTTAAATCTTACTGCAATTACTTTGGATGAAGGAGTTTCTCAAACATTAAGAGCAACAATTAATCCAAGTGATACAACTGATGCTAAGACATTAACATGGAAATCAAGTAACGAAGCAGTAGCAGCAGTAGATCAAGAAGGAAAAGTAATTGCTTTAAAAGAAGGTGTAGCAACAATTACTGCAATGACAGTAAATGGAAGAAGAGCGGAATGTAAAATAACTGTAAATAAACCAAGTGAAAACATTCCAATCAAAAGTGTAAGTTTAAACAAAGAAGCATTAACATTAGAAGAACAACAAGCTGAAACACTAGTGGCAACAATTAATCCAAGTGAAACAACTGATGATACAACATTAACATGGAAATCAAGTAATGAAGAAGTAGCAACAGTAGATTCACAAGGAAAAGTGACAGCTTTAAAAGAAGGTAGTACAACAATTACTGTAAC
>JAGZCC010000109.1 GCA_018369555.1 Thomasclavelia spiroformis | reverse complement strand
CTTGGAGCGGCACTTAGATATTTATCTCAACGCTATACAATGCCATATCCAGAAATTCAAGCGTTATTGACAGATATTGGTACTGAAGAATTAGCCCATAAATGATGTAGGTTATAATGTGACTTATTACACCTTTAAATATATTTCTAACTTAAATTGCTTTATCGCATCAGGATCCCAACGTCCTCCTTTTTCTTTTTTATAGATACATTTATCTATAATGGATTTTAATATTTTGTTTTTTTCTTCTGTAGAGCTTTTCCAATATAAATCAATTGCATTTTGTAATTGTGGGATAGCTTTTTTATATTGTTCTATTTTCATTGCTTCCGTTTCTTTTGCTAGGATGTCTTTTCTTTTGTTTACAGTGTTAATTTTATTTTCGAGGGTATTTTTACGTTCTTTGAATAATTCAACTGTATACGCTCCTAACTCGAGCATTTCGCACGCTTTTATAATTTGCTTATTTAATCTTTCAAGCTCTTTATCACATTCTTCAAGTTGTAGTTTTTTATTATCATCGTAAGTTTTATTAACAGAAACAGAATAATTATTAACGTAGTTAGTATAGTTTTTTAGTGTATCTTTAAGAGTATCTATTATACGTTGTTCGACTACATGAATATCACTTGCAACGTTTTTACATCGTGATGTGGTACATAGGATAGTTTCAACTCTACCATTTTTATAAGGTCGCCTTGCCATTTTATGATTACAAAATCCACATACGATTAAACCAGCTAATGGATTTTGTAAGGTTCTATCTTTTTTTACTGGATGACTTCGTTTTTTCATTAAAAATTTAATTCTATCATATTCATCTTGCGTCATTATGGCAGGATGTTTACCGGGATAGAGTTCATAGTTAGGATTTCTTGGGCGTGTTTTTACAATTTTACCGTCTTTAAAAACTTTTACTTCTTTTCTAGAATTCCATTTTATTAATCCTAAATTAGTTTCATTTAGCAGTATCGCTTCGACTGCACTTTTAGTCCAATATTCACCTTTTCTTGGTTTATATCCTAATTCATTTAAATGATTAGATATATTTGTAGACCCTTCATCTTCAAGCGCCTTTTTTTTCATAATGTTGAAAACTATGTTTTCCTCTTCGTATATTTCGAGTGAATATCCTTTTTCTAGTTTAATACGACTAAAAGAATAGGGAGCGATGCTACCAACATAGTAACCCTCTTGTGCTGCAATATGGCGCCCACGCTGCATACGACGGGTAATCATCTTGTATTCGCGTCTACCCATAAATAAATCAAATTCAAAATACTCCTGGTCATATTCGTTTTGTGGGTCAATCGTTTTCATGGGAGTAATTATCTTTGTATTATTTATACTAAATGCTCTTATGATAGTTCCCTGATCTACAGTATCTCCACGAGCAAGACGCTGGCTATCAACTACAAGAACACCTTCTAACACACCCTCCATTACATATTCTAGTAACTTTTTCATTTCAGGTCTGTTTTGAATATTCTCACCGGATACGACCTCTTTAAATTGCATTATTTCTTTTCTGTTTATGTTTAAGGAATCAGCTAAATCAAATAATATCTTTTCGTGTTTGGCCAGTGTATCATTTATATCTTCGTTTGGATCATCGCTACGAGATTTTCTTAAATACATCCCATACATTTTTTTCACCAACTTTCTCTTTCTATAAATTGTATGTTTAATTCAATTTAAAATAATTATCTTTGTTAAAATTTGATGTTATTCTTACAATATCAACCATATCTTCCGGTGTAATTTCCCCGTCACTTAATGTTACACCGTTTTCATAAAAATCTATGTAATCATCCAATAATTCGGGATAATTATCTTGAAAGTAGTCTAAATTTTTTTCATGATTTGTATCAATTCTTTTTTTCAATTTAATTCCTCCTAACATAAAAGTCCACTGAGTGGACCATTGTGTTTTTATTTTATCTTGACTATTGATCGGTTGCTACACTTAGATATGCATCCGAAATTTGTTTAGATTGTTCAGTATAAACATCTTGAAGTTTTTTAGCCCAATCTGTATAAGTAGTATCATCATCACCGTTTTTTAATTTTAATTCAGCCATCTTTTCTACACCTTCGTTACAAATTTCAGCAAGTTTTTCAATTTTAGAATTTGATAATTCGGCTAATGCATTAATATCACTTTTTTTAGCTTCAGCTTCAGTTTTAAATTCCTCTACAATTCCGGGTGTAGCATCTTTAATTTTTTTAGTGTAGTCATTAAGGATACTTTCATAAGTGACTTTTTCTTCAGCTTTATCGCTTGAATCAGATCCACTTCCTCCGCATCCTGTTAGTCCAAAGCAAAGTCCAAGGACTAAAAATAAACTTAAAATTTTCTTCATACTTAGTTCTCCCTTCAAAATTTTATATAAACACTATGAAGTGTGTCTATTGATTTTATTTTCAGCATTTGATATTAGATTTATTTCATCTGTAGTAGGTTTTCTATTAACCTTTTTTATTAATTTTTTTAATTTTTCAGATATTCCATCGTTGTACACCTCGTTCAATAATGCATGTTTACATGCTTCAATAGCTCTGTCAAAATTACCCTGACGTTCATATAGCATTATCAATCTTTTATATGCAGGAACACTTTTTGAAGTATACTCGCCATACTTTTTTTCAATATGTACTAGTTTAATATAGAGTTTAATATTTTCTAAACAAAGTTTCTCATACTCTTTGGCAAAACTAGTTGAATAATTTTTTGAATGATATAACTTCAACCAATCTTTTTCTATTTTTTGTAATTGTGGGAAGTATTGATCAGCAACCGGATTTAATTCTTTTAAATATGATTGAAAATTTGTTAAACGGGAAGTTTTGTTAGCTTTCATTTCATCCCACTCTTCGGTTGTTCCGCCGTTGCCAAGAAAATCAAGCCATGCATCATATTCTGCTCTGTCACTATTGTTAATTTGCTTAGAATTACTTAATGATTTATAGTATTCTATGCATTCAGGGGGCATTAAATTTTCATACTCACTTAGAGTTTTAAAAAATAATGTGATTTTGTTTTGTTTCCCTTTATCAGTTTTTAAAGTATTGACTTTATTTAATGTGTCGTTCCACATTCTATCGATAAAATTATTTATGCTATGAATACGCTGTTCTTTTTTATTCATTTTTATATATTTTTTCACAAAACTTTCACCAGTTACTTTTACAAGATTTGATGATTCTGCATCAGCTAGTAAAGAAAGTTTATCCATGTACAGTTCATATCTATTAAAAAATGTTTTAGGATTTTTTGTAGTTTCTATCAATTTAGCACAGTCGTTTAATATTTCTAATTCTCTGTTTAAAGATAAAATATTTAAATCTGCTGCTTTTTCTTTTTTATTCCTTTCAAATAACTGCTTTAGTAATCCCATAATTTACCCCTCGTTTATTGAATACCATATTTTGAGTGGTATCCCTTTTTCTTTTGCTAAAAATTCTAAATTATCATAATCTTTTAAATTAATATCATAGGTTAGTAGTCTGATTGCAAATTCGTTAGCTTCTTTTTCTAATCTTGTTTTATAGATACGTTTTAAAAAGTTAAAATTAATGTTCTTATCGTAATGTAGAATATAGTGTCCGAGTTCGTGAGCAATTAAAAAATTTTCATAGCGCTCATCTAAATTTGGTCGAACAAAAATATAACCATTACCATCAATAATCATTAATCGTGATTCTAGTGTTTTTGCTTTAAATTCTGTATATGCAATCTCTATATCTAGGTAATTGCATATTTCTTTAACATTGGTCGTATTATAGTTATTTACAATATTATTTAGTTTTGTCTTTAATTCCATAGCACATTTCTCCCATTTAATAATTATTTATTTTTTGTGCTTTCTTGAAACAATTTTTAACATATCTGCCACATCTTCCGCCATTTCCATTATTTCATCATCAGACATAGTATCAAGATCATATCCACCATAATC
>JAGZCC010000016.1 GCA_018369555.1 Thomasclavelia spiroformis | reverse complement strand
ATGATTATGAATTCTTACTGTGTTATAAAATGTCTCAATATACTCAAATACTAATTGATATGTTTGTCTATAATCCATTATTTTGAATCGATTTAGCCATTCTCTTTTTATCAGTGAATGAAACGTAAGCGCCAATTAAAATGGTGTATATAAAAACGTTAACTGTAATGATATTATTATCATTTGGTTAACGTTTTAAAATATTGATTGTGTTTGATCGCTCCAGGGCATAAAGTCATCAAGTCGTTCAGGATTTTTAATAAAGTCTATGTTTGGCATTATTTCTAATAAGTACTCAATATAGTCATATGGATCAAGATGATTTGCTTTTGCTGTCTCTATTAAGCTAAAAGCGGCAGCACTTGCATTGGCTCCTTTAGTCGAAGCTAAGAACATCCAATTCTTTCGACCAATTGTAAATGGCCTAATGGTTCTTTCATCTAATGAATTGGTCATTGGGACATATCCATCATCAAGATATACACGTAGTCCTTTTTCGTATTCTAATGCATATGAAATATTTCACAAGAATAGTTAATAGAATTTTATTTCATTCTGTTCCATATGATAAAATGAATCCATATACATTATCAACAGAAGAATATAATAAGTTAGTTACAATATGTTCACACGGATGTGTAAGATTGACTTGTGAAGATGCAAAATGGATTTATGATAACTGTGCTTTGAAAACGAAAGTAAAAATAGTATCGAGAAGATTTGATCCATTAAATAGACCAAAAATTAAAAAAATTCCATCGGATCAAACATGGGATCCAACAGATCTTAATATATAAAAATAGAATAATAAAATCCTGTTTAAACTATTAGTGATTTTAGTCTAAACAGGATTTTATTTTTTATAGTTAAATAAGAATTATATTAATAATAAATGCAATACACACACTAACGACAATATCGCTTAAATAATGAACTCCAGATAAAAATCTAGAAATAGTCAATGCAATAGCCAATACAGATAGTAGTAACCCCATATTAGGACCGTATTTAAGAACTGTAAGAGCAATAGAAGTGGCAAAAACAATTTGAATACTTGGAAAAGAATAGTTTTTTCTTTTCAAATCATCAATAGGTTTTATATTATATTTTTGTGTTGGACGTTTTCTATTAATTAATAATTTCAGTACAATTGCAATTAAAACAGCATATAAAGGATTTTTAATAAAGAAAAAGAGGTGACTTTGCCATTCAATATAAATTTTTAATAAAAATAAAGAATAGAAAATTATTATCATATATGGGCAAAATCTAGATGTAAAGTGTATGCATCCTTTTAAAAATGGATGTTGCCAAATAAAATTATTCATGTTTTTATAAAAAGTTTCCATTAAGTTAAACCTCCTTTTACTATTATAACTTATATATGATAATTTGTCATTTTAAGAAATAGTAAAAAATGGACAAATAATCGAGGTAAAAATGACAAATTTTCTCATATGTGGTATTATTAATGGGAGAATTTTGTAGAAATTTTATTAAAAATATTAATTAAAATAAAATGATGAGAGGTGAAATAGTGAATAGAAAATTAATGCCTATTATGCTTTTTGCAATTGAGGTAGTAATGTATTATTTCATTTGTCTATATTTTCATATGGATATAAAATTAATAATAGGTTCAGGAACATTATATTTTTTATTTATGTTTATTTATGGCCATTATTCTTTGAAAACATGTTTAATTTGGAATGAAATTAAACAATTAGTAAAAACAAGTTTTTGTTTTTTTATTGCTTTATTAGTTTTAGTACCTAAAAGTTATGGATATGACCGTAGAATCCATTTAACAGTTATGGTCGTTGCAATGTTTATTATAAGTTTACTTGCATCAAGATTTTTAAGAATTGCATTTAGAGAAATTTTTGCAAGAAAAACTTTAGTAATTGGTACAGGTTATGAAGCTGCTAGACTTGGAAAAATATCTAATAATAATAGATTTGCATTAACTAGTGTAAAAGGATATGTAGATGTAAATAACACAAATGATTTATTTGGTTTTAAACAAGAAAATATTATTAAATATAGTAAAGTATATGATTACGATAATTTAAATGAGGCTATCAAAAATAATGAAATTGAACAAATAATTATTGCTTTGCCTGAAGCTAATCAACAAGTAATCGATAAAGTTATGAGTGATATTTATGGAAAAGTTGCATCTGTAAAATATCTTCCAAATGTTAATGGAACAATGACTTTTTCATCAGAAGTACAGGATTTTGATGGACAATTATTAATAGCTACATCAAATGATACAATTGGTATATTAGATAAGTTTATTAAAAGATTTATTGATATTTTGGCAGGTATAGCCGGGGTAATAACATTATTACCCCTAATGATATATGTAAAATATAAATATGTAAAAAGTGGAGATCATGATAATATCATGTTTTCACAGTATCGAATAGGTAAAAATGGTAAGTTAATTAAAATTTATAAATTTAGATCAATGATACCAAATGCTGAAAAAGAATTAGAAAGATTAATGAAGGAAGATTCTAAAATAAAAGAAGAATATTTGACTAATAAAAAATTAAAAGATGATCCTAGAATCACTCCAGTTGGTCATTTTTTAAGAAAAACTTCTTTAGATGAATGGCCACAGTTTATTAATGTTTTAAAAGGAGAAATGAGTTTTATTGGCCCTAGACCTTATCTTCCTAGAGAGAAAGAAGATATGGGTCAATATTATGATTCAATTATTAAGCTAAAACCAGGTGTTACGGGAATGTGGCAGGCTAATGGTAGAAGTGATGTTGAATTCAGTTATCGATGTAAATTGGATGATTATTATTATCATAATTGGTCAATTTGGTTAGACTTTACAATTATGTATAAGACTGTAAAAAGTGTAGTTTATGGAAAAGGATCATTATAAAATAAACTTTGAAAGGAAATTGATAATGAAAATTGCTTATATTATTTTATGTCATAAAAATGCAAAACAGATAAACATGATGATAGATGCATTAAATGATAAAGAAAATATTTTCTTCATTCATTTAGATAAAAAATCTAATATCGAAAACTTAATAAAAATGGGGTCTAATATTCATATATTACCTGAAGATAAAAGAATTGATATCAAGTGGGGAAATATTTCAATGATTAAAGCTACTAAAAATTTATTACAAGCAGTTTTTAATAGCAAGGAAAAATATGATTACGTTTGGTTATTAAGTGGGCAGGACTTTCCTTTAAAGAATCAAAGCAAGATAAAAAAATATTTAGAAGAAAATAGAGGAAAAAACTTTATTGAAGTAATAGATCAAAGTGATTTGACATATAATCGACTTCTAAAAAGAAATGAATTATATTATCCAGAATGGCTGATGAAAATGTCTTTATTTTCTAGAGTAACGAAAATTATTTATATGATTGTTACCGGTGGTTTATCTAAAACATTATTTTTAAAGCGTAAAAATTTTTTGAATGTGAAATTTTATTTTGGTAGTCAATGGTGGGTTTTAACATATGACTGTATATTTGATATTTATAGTAGATTAGATTTATTTTCAAGCTATTATAAAAATTGTCTTGTACCTGATGAGTCAATATTTCAAACATTATTTATGAATAGTAACTATAAAGATACTTGTGAAGATAAGTTGACATTAGTGGATTGGAATGGACAGGTAAATCATCCTAAAACATTTACCATAAATGATTATGATGAGCTAATTAATTCAAATTATTTAATGGCGAGAAAATTTGATGAAAATATAGATGATAATATAATAAAAATGTTGTATGATAATTTAAAAAATAATTAAAAATTGAGGAGAATAAGATGTGTTTAGTATCAATTATTATGTCTACTTATAAAGAGGAAGAAATTTTTTTAAGACAGGCAATAGAATCTATATTAAATCAGTCATATAAAGATTTTGAATATATAATAATTTTAGATAATCCTGACAATAATTTACATATAAGAATTATTAAGGAATATGCAAACCTAGATAAGAGAATTAAATTTTATGTTAATGAAAAAAACATGGGACTTACAGCATCTTTGAATAAAGGGCTTGGATTGGCTAAAGGTAAATATATTTGTAGGATGGATGCTGATGATATTTCAATCAATAAACGTATAGAAAATCAAAAGAGGTATTTAGAAGAAAATAATTATGATTTAATTGGTGGAATATCTCAAATGATAGATGAAAATGGAAAAAGCATTTATTCAATAAAAAAAGTACCTACAAATATGGATAAGATAAAAAAAGCATTAAGATATAATCAAATTATTTCACATCCAACATGGTTTGGAAAAAAAGAAGTATTTGAGAAATTAAATGGTTATCGAAATATGCCATTATGTGAAGATTATGATTTTACATTAAGAGCAGTTTTAAATGGGTATAAAATATCTAATATTGATGAAACGGTGTTAAAGTATCGAATGACATCTTCTAGTATTTCTAGAAGCAATTTATATGAGCAATATCTTTTTGCAAGATTTATAACAAAAAAATATTCTAAAAATAAAATTGCAGATATTAAAGAGGCAAAGCAATATGTAAATAATCATAATGATGATAGAAAAGCTAAACGTTATTTAAAGGCAAATGCAAGATTTAATATTGCATTGAAAGATATTGAAGAAAAGAGATATTTTAAATTTATTATAGATGGAATTTTGTTGACTTTTACATCTTTTAATTATCTTGATAAAATATATCGATTTGTGAAAGTTAGTTCTTATAGCTAGTTATGTTGTAAAATATAAAATTATAAAGGAGAAAGAAATGAAAGTTTTAGTAATAATTCCTGCTTACAATGAGGAGGAGAATATTTTAAGAGTTGTTAGACAGCTAGAAGCTGCTAATACAGGTTGTGATTACGTGGTAATTAATGATTGTTCAAAAGATAGCACACCCAAAATTCTTGATGAAAATAAAATAAATCATATTGATTTACCAGTTAATTTAGGACTAACTGGTGCAGTACAAACAGGATATAAATATGCTTACGAGAATGATTATGATGCAGCAATTCAATTTGATGGTGATGGTCAACATTTACCAGAATATATACCTGCTTTAGTAAAAGAAATTGAAAATGGGCATGATATTGTGATTGGTTCAAGATTTGTTGATGTGAAAAAACATATGTCTGCTCGTATGGTAGGCAGTCGTTTAATTACTACAATGATTAAATTAACAACTGGACAAAAAATAAATGATCCTACAAGTGGGATGCGGATAATTAATCGTAAATTAATTAAAGATTATGCATATGAATTAAATCGAAAACCAGAACCGGATACTTTAGCATATCAAATGAAAAAAGGTTTTAAAGTGAAAGAAATTCAAGTAAAGATGGAAGATCGTGTTGCAGGAACAAGTATTTATGCTGGAATAGGTAGTTCGATTCAGTATATGTTAAGAGTTCTTATAACAATTATATTTTTTAATTAAGAGTAGGAGGAAAAAAAATGACATTGACATTACAATTAATTTTAATTATTTTATCAGTTTTTTTATTTTTAATATTGATAAAAAGTGTAAAGAAAGGCAAATTACGTTCTGACTATGCTCTCGTATGGTTATTATGTTCTATTGCTTTAATTATTGTAGCTATTTTTCCTCAAATAGCATATTTTGCTGCAAATTTTATTGGGGTAATTTCAACAGCTAATATGGTATTTGCTTTTATAATTTTTTTATTAATTATTGTAGTTTATACATTGTTTGTTAGAGTGTCAACATTAGAAGAAAAACAGAAAAATTTAATTCAACATATAGCGATATTAGAAAAAAAATTGCATGATAAAGAGGTGTAAATGTGAAAGTATCAGTTGCAATGTGTACCTATAATGGTGAAAAATATATCGAAGAACAATTGAATAGTATTTTACATCAAACAAAAAAAATAGATGAGATTATTATTTGTGATGATGGTTCTAAAGATAAAACATTAGAAATTTGTAATGAAATTTTAAAATCGAGTAATGTTGAATATACATTAAAATTGAATAAAAAAAATTTAGGGTTTGCTAAGAATTTTTATCAGGCAATTACATTATGTTCAGGAGATATAATCTTCTTTTGCGATCAAGATGATATTTGGAAAGAAAATAAAATAGATCTAATGTGTCAGGTATTTAATAATGATCCAGATACATTGTTAGTATTTTCTAATGCATATATTACAAATGAAAATTTAGAAGTTACAGGAAACCTTTTTGAAAGTTTAAGTTATCAAGATAAATATTTGAATAATCAATATGATGCACTTTACTATATATTGAACGATAATTTTGTTACTGGAGCAACTACTGCAATAAAAAAAGAAATATTGAATTATATTGGTGATTTAAATAATGGCTGGGCCCATGATTATTGGTTTGGAGTTATTGCAGCTCTATACGGTGGTTTAAAAAGTATTAATGAGCCATTGATTTATTATCGACAACATGAAAGTAATACAATTGGAATTGGAAAAAAATATGGATTTGATAAAATAAAAAAATTATTTTCTAAAAACAAAGAAAATAATAGAGAAAATCAATATGCTGAATTGCGATTACCGCAATTAATTTACTTAAATAAATTTATTAAAGAGCAAAAAATAGATATTCGTTATCAAAAAATCTTAGAAAAAAAAATAAATTTTTGGAGAAAAAGGGAACATTTTGGACAACAAGGAATTATAACAAATGTATTGATTGTAATTAAGGGGATGTTAAAAAAAGAACAAATAAATAATCGGAATGTTAATAATGCAATTTTAAAGGATTTGATAAAAGCAATTGCATTAGCAAAGAGGGATAAATAAAATGAAAAAAACAATTAGTAATATTTTTTATAATTGTGCTTCACAATTATTAGCAATTATTGTACCTTTAATAACTTCTCCATATATTTCTAGAGTTTTACTTCCTACTAATTTAGGAATTTATAGTTATATTGATTCAGTTGCCCAAATATTTGCAGTAATTGGGGCCTTAGGTTTGACTAATTATGGTATACGTGAAATAGCTTATGTGAAAGATGATAAAGAAAAACGATCTCAAATATTTTTTGAGATTATGATTCTAAAAATTATCCTTTTAATAGTTACATTCATACTTTATTATATGTTTTTTATAGGAACTCAGTATGAAAAATACTCAATGTATCAATTAATTTGGTTTATAGGAAGTTTTTTAGATGTAATTTGGTTTTATAATGGTTTAGAAGATTTTAAAACAGTTGTTTTAAGAACATGTATAATTAAAACATTTAACGTTTTATTAGTCTTTTTATTAGTAAAATCACCACAAGATATTATTAAATACATCTTGATTATGGGATTTTGTCAAGTACTTGGTGTATTAATTTGCTATCCAAGTATGACTAAACTAATTTGTAAACCTAATTGGAAAAAAATAAAAATTATTCCGCATCTTTTAGCAACATCAAAGATAGCATTACCTCAAATTGTAATTTTAGTATATTATCAAATGGATAAGATTATGATTGAATATTTTACACATGACTCTGCTATTATTGCATTTTATGATCAATCTGACAAAATTGTAAAAATTCCTGTTACAGCAATAACTGCAGTTTCTGCAGTGATGTTACCAAGAAGTGCGAATTTATTTGCTAGTAATGATAAAAATCAATTAAGTGAAAGTATTCGAATTACAATAAAATATACACTTTTATTAGTTTTTCCAATGACTTTAGGACTAATTAGTATTGCTCATAGTTTTGTACCATGGTTTTATGGCCCTGGATATGATGAAGTGGCACCGATTATTATCTCATTATGTCCTGTTATTATTGCTAGGGGATTATCAAGTATATCTAGTACACAATATTTAGTGCCAACTAAAAATACAAAATATCTTACAATTTCCAGTATCTTTTCAGCAATTTTAAATGTAGTTATAAACTATTTAACGATTCCAATTTGGGGAGTTTATGGAGCAGCATTAGGAACAATTTTTGCAGAGTTTAGTGTGACGATCATTCAATATTATTATATGGCAAAAGATATTGAACTAAATGGATTATTTAAAGGAGTATTAAAATATTTATTATTTGCATTAATTTCTACAATACCATGTTATTTTATTTTTATTACTTTAGGGACACATATATATACTACACTATTACAGGTTTTTGTAGCTATTATTATTTATATGTTTTTATTAATTGTCACTAAAGATGAGCTTTTAATGATTTTTACAAAAAAGGGAGCTAAGTGATGAAAAAATTATATTTCGTTTTTGATCAAATTCCTTCTGCTCAAAGTGGGGGATTAATTGGAATGTATTTGAATATTTGTGAAATATTAAAATATGATTATGATATAGAAATTGTGAGTATTTATAATTGCGATAAGGATAATTTAAAATTATTTGAAAATTATAATATAAAGATTATGAACAAATTTAATATTGATAATCGCTTTTTTAAAGTTATTCAATATATAAGAGATAAACAAATTAAAAAAACTTTTAAAGCAGTAATTAGTGCTATAGTATTCTTTTTATATATTCCAATTTGTCGTTATAAAATGGCAAAAATGTTTAAAAATGAACGAAGGATAATTGTTACATCTCCAGCTGCTGGAATATTTATGAGTAAAAAAAATAAATTTATTTTAGAGATACATACAAAATATGAATATTTTTGGAGTGGAAATTTTGGAGCAAGATTACAAATAAAATTAATGACAAGACCTAGTTTGATTCTTTTTAGAAGTCAAGCGGATGCAAAAAAAGCATTGAATAAAGGATATAATGCAAACTATATTTATAATTTTGCAGGAAATATAATTGAACCTGAATATGATTTTAATCAAAGAAAGAATAATTTTTTATTTATGGGAAGATTAGATAAAAATAAAAATCCACTACGACTAATTAAAATATTTGAGAAAATAAAATCAAAAGGATATTTATTACATTTAGATATATATGGTTCAGGTGAATTAGAGAAAGAATTAGAAAAATATATTGATGCACATAATCTAGAAAAAATTGTTTCTTTAAAAGGATTTACAACAAATAAAGAAATATACACTCAATATACAGCACTTCTATCAGCATCAATTAATGAAGGATTGCCATTGACAGTATTAGAGGCAAAGCGTTGCGGAGTTCCAATCATTACTTTTAGTTGGGGAGATTCAACAAATGAAGTTGTAAATAATGATATTGATGGATATATAGTTGATAGCGATGAAGAGTTTATCAATAAAATTATTTTATTAACTAAACAGCAGGAATTATTAAAAGAAATATCAATTAAAGCAAAGAATAATTATAATAATTTTTCACCAGATAGTTTTAAAGATAAATACATTAATTATATTGAAAATATATAAACGATGGAATAATTTATTTAATTATATTTATCATTATGCTGTTTTTTAGTCATCAATTTATTTAGACAATCATATCACGAACTTCATTTAGTAGATATAAAAAAACAAAAGTTTACTATGTTGTGGATTATATTTAGTAAGAATATTTATATTAATAGGTTTATTAATATCTATTGATAAGATAAAAATATAAGATGCATTTAAAATTGGAATAGTTTCAACTTGTACTTTGTTTTTAATTATGTATTTATTTGAAAATAATAAAATGTTGTTTGCTGGATGTATTGTTATCTTATTTTGAAATTGATTCGTTTTTAATAATATAATTTTATTTATAACAATAAGGGCATATATTTATATCAATATGACTCGTTAATAATATTATTAATAAATTAATTTTAAAATATAAGTATATTAAAAAGTTAACTATAATTTATTCTATTGTGTGGCTTATTTTTATTTATTGTTCTAGTGCATTTGTAAGTAATTATATAAATAAAGTAAATAAGGATTATTTAAAGGATAATCCTTGTTAAAGTTTATTAGATATTGTACACTTAATTAGAAGTTTTGAATATAAATAAAGGAGTTTAATATGTATGATTATTGTATAAGTACTGTATTTTTTTCATTGTTAATAATATTTTTTTATTGTTTAGGCAGTGTAATTGTAAGTGAAAAAAATTCTATACCTTATCGATTTATTTGTGGATATTTATTTTATAGTTTCATAATAGCTATTGGTGGAATAATTATCCAGTTACTTAATCTTAGTTGGTATTTATTTTTTGGATATACAATTTTGACTGTAATAGCTTTATTAATTTTTATAGTGTATAGAAGTAAAAAAGAAAAGATTAGATTATTTCCTATTGGAGTTAAGGAATTTTTAAAGAAATATTGGTTTTTATTTATAATAAGTGGTATTTTGATTGTTATATCTTTGGCATATAGCGAATGGATATGGTTAAATAATTGTTTGGATGATGGATTTTATTTGAATAAAATTGCAACATTGCCATATATTGAAAATCCGTTTACTACTAATGCTTCGACAGGATTAGTAGAAATTCAAAATGGTTTTAATTCATATATAGTTAACACTGGTGAATTAGAAATGTCAGTCTATGTATTTCTTTTACAAGTAACACCAACAGTTTTTACAAGGGTATTTTTAAGTGGATATAATTATTTTTTATTTGCATGCTGTATATATGCATTTGCTGAAAAAATAATTAAATCTACTAGCATAAAATGTTCTGAAAATACTATACAATATATTGCTTCGATCATTTTATTATTTGGCTTTAGTTGGAATTTCATGGAAGTAAAAGAAATATTATATGTTCAAGACTCTTGGCAATTTAATACAGCAATGTATTATGCTTCATCAATTGTTAGAACAATGGGAATACTAATAATTCTTGTTCACTTTATAGAAAATAATAAAATAAGTATTCGAGATATTTTATTAGTCATTCTAATTTCAGTTGTATTAGTTTCTAAATCAACCATTGCTTTACCGATAATCTTTGTTACATGTGTATCATATTTGGTTGTTAATTTTTTATTTGATGATAAATATTTAAAAAAAATATTGTCTATTATAATTTTAGTATTAATAGGTATAATAGGATTAATAATTGGCGGTAATGATTACATTGAAGAATTAGTAAGAAATTTATTCTTGAAAAATATGAAGTTTTATTTAGTGATAGGTTGTTTAATCATAATTGCTTTGAGTTTTACTTTTAAATCCAAAGTTATTAACAAAGTAAATTTAATAATGTTAATAATTTTATTTTTGATGGAAAGTCCAATTATAAATAATCTTTTTGAAAAACTTTCAGTTTATGATTTTGTAGCTGCGAGAGCTAGTACTACATATATGTATACTTTTGTTATTGTTGCGATGATATATGTTTATTTATTCATTAATAAATTTAAGTATTCTAAAAAAATAATAATTCCAATATATTTAGTTGCAACAATGATGTTATCATTGGTATCATTGTATTCATATAATAATTATAATGGTAAATTATTAACATCTTATAAGATTATGTATAATAATAGAAAAATAATACCTGATTCAACAATAATGTTAGGAAATAAACTTTCTGATTTGGCTGATGATGTTGAAGAAGAAATTAATATGATTATGCCTGAAGGGGTTATGGTTGATGGACATTTGCATTCTATAGCAATAATTATTCGTTCGTTTGCTCCTGAAATTAGATCTATATCAGCTATCGGGAGATTTAAAGTTAGTGAAGGAAATGATTTTTCAAATTTTACATCTGATGATCAAGCTAAACTTGATGCATTTATCACAAATCCAACAAAAGAAAATAAACATAATTTAAAAATTTTATTAGAAGAATATCCGATAAATTGTATTGTTTTACCAACGGCAGAAGATAATGAATATTTATATGAAATAGGATTTGATTCATATACAAAATTTTCTGATATTGAGGGAAATATATCATATAATATTTACTATAGAGCATTGCAATAAAGTATTTTTAGAATGATTGTTAGTACGTGGATTATAGGAAGTAAAAAATATTATGGCAGTCAATAATATAACGATGATAAAAGATTACTATGAAAAGTATAATTTAAATTAGCTATGCTTGCATCGATTAAGTTTTTATAAGATTTATTGTGAAGAAGTTGTATTAAATCTTTGCATATCTACAAGTTCACTTTATATGAGGATTAATGTATGTACAGCAACTGATGGTACTTATCAATCTAATATTTTTAAAGAACTAGGTAATTTTTTAAACGATGGTACCAAGGAACTTGTTTGCCTAAAAAAGAGATCTAAATGATGCTGTGAAATATTAAAAAAGCTATGAGTACTATCAACAGTCAGTAGTTGCCATCTATCAGGAAGAAAAAATATGTTGAGCAAAATATAGGAATAAGAGGTGAGGTATTTCAATCAGAGCAGTATGCAAGATTATTGATATCTCACGAAGTAGATTTACCGACAAGATTGGTCGAAAGATATCAAACCAGAAAAAAAAGATATATTGGAAAAGTTTTAAAATATAATAAACGCAAAGTATTATGCAAATATAAGATTATATTTAGAAATAGACAAGCATATATAAGTAATCTGATAAAATAGGCTTTGAATGGAAAATATATCACAATAGAAGAAATGAAAAAAGCATAGCGGACGAAAAATTTGAAGACAGATTATATCATCGGCTTTTTTCGCTACTTAATTGTGCTGAATATCAATAATAACAAAGGAAGTTGTTTACTGATCGATAATTGCCTACTTATGTATGCATAATAAAAAATATGTGTTAAAATATAATAAATTTGAATTTATGCATTTATATGATATAATACGGGCAATATAAATGGAGGACTTATGAATACGAATAATGCAATCGAAGTTAGAAATATGACCAAATATTTCAAAATGGAATATGATAAAGCACATACATTAAAAGAAAGATTAGTATCTTCTAGAAAGAATAAAAGAGAAGTACATACTGTCTTAAAAAATATTAATTTGGATATAAGGAAAGGAGAAAGTGTTTGCTTAATTGGAACAAATGGTAGTGGTAAATCAACTCTCTTGAAATTAATGACAAAGATTATTTATCCAAATGAAGGGACAATTGAAACAAATGGAAAATTAACTTCTTTATTGGAATTAGGAGCAGGTTTTCATCCGGATTTTACAGGAAGAGAAAATATATATTTTAATGCGGCAGTATTTGGATTAACTAGAAAAGAAATAGAAAAGCGTGTAGATGATATTATTGAATTTTCTGAATTAGGCGATTTTATTGATAATCCAATCCGTACATATTCGTCAGGTATGTATATGAGATTAGCTTTTTCAATTGCAATAAACGTAGATGCTGAGATATTATTAATTGATGAAATCTTAGCAGTTGGTGATCAACATTTTCAAGATAAATGTTTTGATAAGCTAAGAGAATTACGTGATAGTGAAAAAACAATTGTAATTGTTTCCCATAGCTTAGATACGGTAAAAGATTTATGTAATCGAGCAGTATGGATTTATAAGGGTGAATTTAGGCTAGATGGAGATCCAGTTTATGTTATTGATGAATATTTAAAACAGGTTAAAATAGATCATAAAGAAGAAGCAAAAAAGAAACAAAAGGATGATGGTAATTATCATGGAATTATTGTTTTAGATGTTCCTAAATCGTTTGAAGAAATAGATTCTAAAACACATAGATTTGCAATTTCAGGATGGTGTTTAAGCGACTGCATTGATCGAAAATTAAAAGTATTTTTTGATGATAAAGAAATACCATTACATCACTTAGTAAAGCGTGAAGATGTATTAATGGCATATCAAGAAAAATATGGTGGTTATGGAACAAATGAAGATGAATGCGGTTTTACTTATGTTGTGGATATAGATGATTGTAAAATAGGAGAACATTTAATAGTAGCACAATTAATAGATAATAAAGGTAAGATAATTTCTCAAAAAGATTTAAAAGTTAATATTGTATAGGGGTAGAAAAATGAAACTGATAAAAGATTTATATGAATATCGCGAGTTACTAAAAACAAATGTAAAAAAGGATATTAGAGGTAAATATAAAGGTTCTTTTTTAGGAGTGCTTTGGTCTTTTTTGAACCCTTTATTAATGGTTGTTGTATATGCAATCGTCTTTCCATATATTATGAGAATTAAAACTGAAAATTATTTACAATATTTAATTTGTGGTGTTATTCCATGGAATTTCTTTACAACAGTAATGGGATTAGGGATGGGAAGTATAAAAAATAATGCCGGTATAGTTAATAAAGTATATTTTCCAAGAGAAATCTTACCAATATCAGCAACTTTAAGTGGACTAGTTAATTTTTTCATTGCATGCATCATTATAATTTTGTTTTGTGTTTTTGGAGGTTTAGGAATAAGTTGGCACATAATTTTAGTACCATTTATTGCAATAATTCAATTTTTAATTACAACAGGTCTAGTATTAGGATTAAGTGCTGTTAATGTTTATGTTCAAGACACAGAATATATAATTCAATTCATTATTAATATGTTATTTTATGCAACACCAATATTATATCCTGCAGAAATATTTCCAAGTGCAATAAGATGGGTTTTAAATTTGAATCCATTTACACAAATTGTAAATGCATATCGAGATTTATTTATGTACCATACATTGCCATCACTTACTAGTATTATTTATGTATTAGTTATTGCTGGGATATGTTTTTATATTGGTTTAAAAATATTTAGAAAATTGGAAAAAGGATTTGCAGAAGAAATTTAAATTTGGTGGATTGATTATGAAAAAAATTATTGATATTGATTATATAAATGTTAGAGATGCCCATGTACATGGAATTATTAATCCAACATTTATTATGTATGGAAATTGTGATTTAGAAAAATATGATTTTGAAGTAGAAGTTGATGGGATTAAAAGAAAGGTTAAGTTTAAACCAGATTTAGCATCTGATAATTATGAATTAATTGTTCCGTTAAATAATAGCGATAAACTTGTAGAAGTATATTTAATAGCTAATAATGAAAGACAATTGGTTTGTATTAGAGAAAATACGAGAATGAAAAGAATAAAATCTAAGATACGAGTAATTTTGCGTAAAGTATTTGGAAATATGGCACATCGACTTAGAAAATTAAAATATATAATTCGTGTATTATTTAATGAATTAAAGTTTATATTAAAAAATCATACGGTTAAAGGTAGTATAAAAAGAATTAAGTATAATTTAAGCCGTTTAGAATTAGAAATAACATTCTATAATTTTATGAAACAAGAGGATTATTTAGAATGGTTAGAAGTTAATGAAAAAGAAGATAAAGAAATATTATCTTTTAACTATAATCCATTAATTAGTATTTGTATCCCTGTTTATAACGTTGAAAGAAAGTATTTGTCTGAATGTTTAGATTCTATTCTTAATCAAACATATCAAAATTTTGAGATTTGTTTATCTAACGATTGTTCAACATTAAAAGAAACATTGGATACATTAGAAGAATATGGAAAAAAGGATAGTAGAATTAAAGTATTTCATCGAAAAGAAAATGGACATATTTCCAAAGCAACCAATGATGCTCTAGCTATTGCGTCTGGTGAATTCATTGGTTTAATGGATAATGATGATTTACTTACTAAAAACGCACTATATGAATGCGTAAAAGTATTAAACGAAAATCCTAATTTAGATTTTATCTACAGTGATGAGGATAAAATTGATTTAGCAGGAAAAAGAAGAGATCCTCATTTTAAATCAGATTTTGCACCTGATAGCATTTTAGGAAGTAATTACATATGTCACTTTGAAATTATGCGAAAAAGCATTGTTGATCAAATTGGGGGCTTTAGGGTAGGACTAGAAGGAGCTCAAGATTATGATATATTTTTACGCTTTTTTGAACAAACTACACCAGAAAGAATCTATCATATTCCTAAAGTGCTTTATCATTGGCGAATGATTGAAGGTTCAACAGCGGCAGAAATTGATAACAAGGGTTATGCAATTGAAAGAGGACGTCAAGCTGTAGCAGATGCATTGGAACGTCGAGGTATAAATGCTGATGTAAAAGTTCATCCAAGAGTACCATATTATATAGTTGAGTATAAATATGAAATTGAACCAATGATTTCAATCATTATTCCTACAAAAGATTATGCGGATGTAACTGAGCAATGTCTAAAATCTTTATATGAAAAAACAACATATCAAAATTTTGAAGTTATTGTAATGAATAATAATAGTCAAAAATCAGAAACATTTGCTTTATTTGATAAATACAAAAATATGCATAACAACTTTAGAGTAATCGATGCAAATTATGAATTCAACTATTCTAAAATAAATAATCAAGGTGTAAAAGAAGCTAATGGAGAATTTATTGTGCTTTTAAATAATGACACTGAAATTATTACACCTAATTGGTTAGAATTAATGGTAGGTTATGCTATGCAACCACATATTGGTGCAGTAGGAGCTAAATTATTATATCCTGATAAAACTGTTCAACATGCTGGAGTAATTTTAGGAATTGGTGGAATTGCACAACATGCGTTTATTGGATGTGCAAAAGAAGATCCAGGATTTTATGGAAGATTATCAGTACCATTCAATTATAGTGCAGTAACTGCTGCTTGTTTGATGGTAGCAAAGGATAAATTCAACGAAGTTGGTGGCTTAGAAGAGTATTTACAAGTTGCGTTCAATGATATTGATTTCAATTTGAAATTACTAGAAAAAGGTTACTATAATGTATGTTTAAATCATGTAGAGTTATATCATCATGAATCAAAATCTAGAGGTTTAGATACTACAAGTGAAAAATACAAAAGATTCGTTTCCGAACATGATTACATGAAAGATAAGTGGTCAAATATCTTATATAATGATAAGTTTTATAATCCAAATTTTAGTTTAAAAAAAGCATTTGTCTTAGATAGGAAATAGGAGGAAAATAATAAATGAAAATATTAGTAACTGGTGTTAAAGGGCAATTAGGATATGATATCGTTAATGAATGTAAAAATAGAAACATTGAGGCAATAGGTGTTGATGTTGAGGAAATGGATATCACAGATGCAAAAAAAGTAGAAGAAGTTATCAAATCTGGAAATTATGATACAGTAGTTCACTGTGCAGCATGGACAGCAGTAGATAAGGCTGAAGATGAAATAGAAGCATGTACTAAAGTAAATGTTGATGGAACTAAAAATATTGCAAATGTGTGTAAGGAATTAAATATTCCGATGATGTATTTTTCTACAGATTATGTATTTGATGGACAAGGTAATCAACCTTGGCATGAATATGATAAAAGAAACCCATTAAATGTATATGGTCAAACTAAGTATGAAGGTGAATTAGCTGTCGAAGCTTTAGAAAAACATTTTATTGTTCGTATTGCTTGGGTATTTGGTGTTAATGGTAATAATTTTATTAAAACAATGCTTCGTTTAGGAAAAGAAAGAGGAGCTGTAAGTGTTGTAGATGATCAAATTGGTTCACCTACATATACATATGATTTATCTAAGTTAGTAGTTGATATGATTCAAACTGATAAATACGGAACTTATCATGCAACTAATGAAGGATTGTGTTCTTGGTATGAATTTGCATGTGAAATATTTAAACAAGCTAAATTGGATGTAGAAGTTACACCTGTGGATTCAAGTGCTTTTCCAGCCAAAGCTAAAAGACCTAATAATAGCAGAATGTCAAAAGAGATGTTAGATAAAAATGGCTTTAAACGTTTACCTCTATGGCAAGATGCTTTAAGTAGATATTTAAAGGAACTTGAAAAATAAGTGTATTCAAGCTTATTAATAAAAATAAAAGTAACTATCAAATAAAATAAATCATAATCAATAATTATAGTGGTTTTAGAAAACTAAAATCATTATATTAAGTATTTTTAGGTATTCAAATTACTATATATAGTCCTTTGAGTACCTAATTTTACTATATAAGGATGGTGAAATTATGAATGTTTGAAATATTAATTAAGCGCCAAATAATAAAATGAGGTTGTAACGCATTATTTTAATGCGTTTGATTAAAAAAATAGCACTTCAAACTCAGATGAGTATAAGTGCTATTTTTGGTATAATTAGACTATACAAAATATAAAAATAATAGAATCTAATTATCCGATTAACAATTTTTATTATAATAGATTTCAATGTAAACTTCCACTAGATTGTTCCTGTAGATAATTCAGTGACATCTTTCGTAGAAATTATGAAAGGAATTAACACTTCAAAGTATTTTAACTGCCGCCATAGAGGCAGAGGCAACAGGAGCTACGACCCTAATACGATGTTACAGGTTACATTGTTTGTATTTATAAACGGTCAATATGAATTAAGAAAAATGGAAGAATTATGCAGATATGATATCTGATATATATGACTGGCTAATGATGAAACTCCCTCATTTTATTATTTTTTAGTCTTCGTTTAAAATATATGCTTCAAAATCATGAAATACACGATCTTCAGGTTTAGGTAATTCCATATAGTTTCCATACATGTAAGTTAGATACTCATCATAACCAGAAGGAATAGGAAATAAATCATCTTCAAATTGATATTCCAATGTACTAGAATAAACTGATTTATCAAATATTTCCCTATACTGATTTGGCCATACTAAATTACCAACGTAATTAGAATTATAATTTTTAACAAGTGATAATATTTTATTAATCCAATATTTATTATCTTTATTAAAACAAGTTATTGAATAAAATATTTTAGCAAAAAATGCAATCACTTTTTTTAAAGTGGTTGATAAATTTCCAGATACATAAATTTTATTAAAAAATTTATAGATTGAATGCTTTTTTACTATTTTCTTTATTTCTGGATTAGTCTTTGGAAACTCATCCAATGGAAAAATATCAATCCATACACCTAAACAATATTCTTTTTTTATATCTTTTTCATATACGATAGTATTTGTATCAACAATTTTAATATATGGATAAATATAATTATCATCTAATGGTAGACAGAACTTATAAGTAGTGTTTCCAATATATCGATTTTCTTTTACTAATTTCAATAGTTTATTATATGAGTTTCTTGGAATACAAATATCAATATCATCATCCCATGGAATAAAACCTTTATGACGTATCGCCCCTAGTAAAGTTCCACCACATAAATAATATGTTATATTATTTTCTTGAGCAAAAGTTTTAAATGCTTTTAATATATTTAATTCTAATGATTGAATTTCTTGAGAGGAAATTTCTCCTTTAAAGGTTGTTAATGATATATTATCATAATTTGTAAAATTTATGAATATAATCCTAACAATTTCTTAATAAAATCTTTAGATAAAATTAAGAAATTAAGCTATTTAAATAAAATTATACTAAAAATTAAAAGAATGTGCTACTTTAATACAATGGTTTTACATATATTTATATTATTTTTGTAGTAAATTTAAAAAAATCTAAATAATTAAAAGAAATTGATTATTAAAAATAAAAATGCTAGTATTAGATATATTAATACTAAAAATAAAGTGTGGTGAACTTATGAAAATATCATTAATAATGGCAGTATATAATGGCGAAAAATATTTAATTAAACAACTTCAATCAATTAATAATCAAACAAAAAATATTGATGAAGTTATTTTAATTGATGATAGTTCTAAAGATAGATCAGTTGAAATAATTGAAGAATTTATAAAAGAAAACCAATTAGATAATTGGAGATTAATTATAAATAAAGAAAATTTAGGGTATAAGAACAATTTTAAAAAAGGATTATCGTTAGTAAACGGAGATATAATCTTTTTAGCTGATCAAGATGATATTTGGCATCTTAACAAAGTTGAAAAAATTTTAACCGTAATGAATGATGATATATTAGCAATCTCATCAAGTTTTGATTTTATAAACCAAGATGATCAAAAATTTGAAATAAAACAAAATCAAAATAAATCTAATAACAATATAATTGATTTTAAAATAACAAAAAAACTAACTAAAATTGATTTAAAATATCTTTTGAAAAGTAATATTGCTCAAGGATGCACAATGGCAGTAAGAAAAGAATTAGTAAAAGAATATTTACAAGTTACCAGAAGTAAATTACCTCATGATTGGGATTTGAATTTAATTGCTTCAATACATGATGGATGCTATTTTTATGATGAAAAATTAATAGATTATCGAATTCATGATGCGAATACAATAGGATTAGATGAAGTTGATCAAACATTTCTTGAAAGTAAAGATAAACGTACAAAAGATCGACTTAATTACTTAAAGTCTGAATTAGAAAATGTTGAATATGCATTAGATTTAGACTTAACAAATCAAGATCATAATATGTGTTTAAGAAACAAGAAATATTTGAATGATCGAATTAGCTATATCGAGACAAAAAAAATCTTTAAATTAGTTAAATATTATATTAGCGGAAGATATCGAGAATTTGGAAGATTAAAAACATTTCTAGGTGATATAGTAAGTGTAGTAAGAAAATAATATAGGAGAAGAACATGATTAGTATAATAATACCAGTATACAATGTTGAACAATATTTAGATAAATGTTTACAAAGTGTAATCAATCAAACATATCAGGATATTGAAATAATTTTAGTTGATGATGGCTCAAGTGATAGTAGTGGAGCTCTTTGTGATAAGTGGAAAGAAAAGGACAGTAGAATCAAAGTTATTCATAAAAGTAATGGTGGATTATCAAATGCAAGGAATGTTGGAATTGAACAAGCTAATGGAGAATATTTAATGTTTATTGATAGTGATGATATTGTAGCTAATGATTTGTGTAAGGTACTTTTTGAAATGTTGAAAAACAATCATGCAGATATCTCAATTTGTAATGCAACACATATTTTTAATAACGAATTTGATTTTAAAAATACCGGTAAAATACATTGTTATGATTGTAATAAGGCAATATCTCAACTTTGGTATCAAAAAAGTTTTTTACCAAGTGCATGGGGAAAATTATATAAAAAAGATTTATTTAAAAAGGTTAAGTTTACAGAAGGAATTATTTTTGAAGATGTTGATATAATGCATGAATTATTTTATCAATGTAATAAAATTGTTTATGGAGAAATGGAGTTATATGGATATGTACATCACGAAAATAGTATCACCACAAAAAAATACTCTAAAAAAGATAATATAATTTTGGATATTTGTGATAAAATAAGTCAATTTGCTAGCAATAAAGATATTAGTATCCAAAATGCTGCAAAATCATATAATGTAACAGGTGCTTTAAGAGTTTATTTAAATGCTCCAAATACATCAGAATATAAAGAAACAATCGAAAAAGCAGAAGAAATAATTAAAAAATATGGGAAAGATGTATTAAAAGATCCAAATATTAGAAAGAAAAATAAATATGCTTTGTATTTATATTTATATTTACGACCAATATTAAAAATTGTATATAAAAGAGTAGATAGGTGGAAATAACGATGCAATATGATTTATCAATAATAATTCCTTTTTATAATGGGAATAATGAACTATCAAAGTTATTATCAAACTTACAAACAGCAATTAAATATGCAAGTGAAATAAAAGTAGAAATAATCATAGTTAATGATAGTCCTGATTGTAAAGTTAATTATCATGGATTTGAATCATTAAAGATAAAGATAATAACTAATCATAAAAATATGGGCATTCACGCCTCACGTGTTAATGGCATTTTAAATTCAAATGGAAAGTATATTTTTATGATTGATCAAGATGATTTAATTAAAGAAAACACATTAGTTTCACAATTTAAAAAAATTGAAGATAACGATATAATTATTGCAAATGGTTTTGATGAAAATCCCTTAAACTATGGAGTGATTTATCATAGTAAAAAGCATCAAGAAAAAAGTATGAATTTAAATTATTATTTCAAAATTGGATGTATGATCGTTTCTCCAGGACAATGTATTATAAAAAAAGATGCGATTGCAAAAGAATGGCTGGAATATAGAGTAAAAACTAATGGTGCAGATGATTTACTACTGTGGATCATGATGTTAAAAAATAATTGTAAAATGACTATAAACGATGAAAGTTTGTATGTTCATACATATTCAGGCAAAAATGTATCAAGTGATTTTGATAAAATGGTTACATCTTCAAAAGAAGTAATTGATTTTTTATATGATAAAAATTTTATATCAGAAAATGAAAGGAAAAATTATATACGACGTTTAAATATGCGAAGATTATATGAAAATAAATCTAAAACAAAAAAAATTCTCGCAATGATATTTTATCCAGATATTGCTTATTATTTGCTTAAAATGAAGTTAGAATAAAAAAAGATTGTCGCAAAATTAAAATTAGTGTAATATATATATAAGTTATTTTTTATGGAGGAAAATAAAATGTTAAAAAAACTGTGTACTTTGTTTATTTCTGCAGGTCTTGTTTTTGGATTAACTGCATGTAGTAAAACTGAACTAGAAGAAAATGAACCAGATAAAAAAGATAATAATGTTGAAGAAACGAATATTGATATTAAAACGGTTGATGATTTTCAAGAATCTCAAGGTTTAATCAAATATTTTACAATTGAAGATAAAAATTTTTCTATTCCTGAAACAGTTGGTGAATATGCTAATTATTTAAGTCAATTAGGAACTGTTACATTAAATGATACTGGAAACTCAGTCGAAGATGAAAAAATTGATGCTAATGGAATTTCTTCTATGGTTGCATATCTAAATGTTGAAACAAGTGATGGGCAGTCACAACATTTCCCGGTTAGATATGAAAATGATACAGATAAAAAAATTCCAGTAGCAGGGGCAAAAGTTACACAAATTGAAGTAAAATATGATAGTTTATCTACATTTGATTATGAAAAAGTTTTTGATTCAATTGAGGTAGTTACTGAAGAGTATACATTTAAAATGGATGGAAAGACAAATTTATACAAATTCTATAATAATTTAGACGATCCTGAACATGCAACAGACGGAAGATTAGATTATAGTGATTCATTAGGATATAAATATACTTTTGACTGTTGTAATGAAAATAGAAAAGGAATTTTTAGAGGATTTATCATCAAATATCCTCAACCAGCTGAATAAAGAATAAATAAAAAGATTGGCTTTTTGCCAAATCTTTTTATTAAACGGAGGTAAATATGAAAAATATATTTATAATTGGATCCAAAGGTATTCCTGCAAAATATGGCGGTTTTGAAACATTTGTAGAAAAGTTAACTGAAAATCAAAAAAGTAAAGAAATAAAATATCATGTAGCTTGTGTTGGTGAAAATAATGAAGAATTTGAATATAATAATGCCAGATGCTTTAAAGTAAAGGTACCTGATATTGGTTCAGCTAAAGCGGTTTTATATGATCTTTATGCATTAAAGGAAGTAATAAGCTATATAAGAACAAATAATTTAAAGGGTTCTATTGTATATATATTAGCATGTAGAATTGGACCGTTTATAAGTTATTATAAAAATCAACTACATAAATTAGATTGTTCATTATATGTGAATCCAGATGGTCATGAATGGAAACGAGCTAAATGGAATACTTTTATAAAAAAATATTGGAAACTATCAGAACGATTAATGATAAAAAATTGTGATTTAGCAATATGTGATTCGATAGGAATTGAAAACTATATAAAAGAAACTTATAAAAAATATAAGCCAAATACTACTTATATTGCTTATGGGGCTAATATAGATGTTAATTCACCAATAGATGAAAAAAAATTAAATGATTGGTACAAAATCAATAACCTAGAAAAAGATAATTATTATTTAATAGTAGGAAGATTTGTTCCAGAAAATAATTTTGAAATAATGATTAGAGAATTCATGAATTCAAATTCAAAAAGAGATTTAGTAATTATTACTAATCATGAAAATAATAAATTTTATGATGCTCTTAAAAAAAATACTGATTTTGAAAAAGATACACGAATAAAATTTGTAGGAACTGTATATGATCAAGAATTATTAAAAGCAATAAGAATAAACGCATTTGCATATATTCATGGACATTCAGTTGGTGGAACTAATCCATCATTATTAGAAGCTATGGCAACAACAAATATTAATTTATTATTAAATGTTGATTTTAATATTGAGGTTGGTAGTAGTACAGCGATTTATTGGGGAAAACAATTACACAGTTTAACAGATATCATAAATAATGTGGAAACATTTTCAAATGAATATATCCAAAAATTAGGAGATGAAGCTAAGCAAATAATTAAAGAAAAGTACTCGTGGGATTTAATCATAAATAAGTATGAAAATTTATTCTTAGATAAAATCAAGTAGTTAAAGTAAAATAGGTTTTAAAAGCCTATTTTTTATTTAAATAAAAATGGTGATAAGTAACTTTATATCAATAATTTAATTTTTAATTAATAATACATTTTTTGGTAATATTTGATATATAGAATATTATACAATGTCTAAATAAAATAAATTTAAAGAGGTTTAAGAAAATGAAAAATAAAAAAATAGAAAAAAAATATATAATTGGAACAGCATTATTATTTATTAGTGTGCTAATAATTACATCAGTTATATGGGGAAATAGAACATTTTCGGTAAAAACATTGAGCCAAATTGTTTTTCATTTAAAAGTACCAATGGAAGGGACTGATAACGGAATTTATTTAGATTGGTTTGTTTCCACCATTCCACTTAGTCTATTGATCATTGGCATAATAACAGTATTAATTTTTAATTTACATCATCTTTTAAAAAAATCGAAAGAAAAAATCTTTTTATTCATAAGAAAAAATTACATAAAAATAGGAATATTAGGTATTGTTGGAGCATTAATCTTTACAATTAATAACTATAATCTTATTCAATATATAACTAATATATTTGAAAAAACTGATTTATATGAAAAATATTATGTTGATCCAAGCAAAGTGAACATCAGTTTTAATAACGAAAAGCGCAATTTGATACATTTATATTTAGAATCAGTAGAAAATACTTATTCTAATCTCAAAATAGATAATGAAAAAACAACTAATTACATTCCAGAACTAACTAATCTAGCTAAAGAAAATCTTAGTTTTTCAAATAGCAATGATTTAGGGGGAAGTAGAACAATTGATGGAACACAATGGACAATTGCTTCGCAAGTATCACAAAATATGGGAATACCATTAACATTACCGCTAAGTAGCCATGACTATGATAATAATACAAGTTTTTTATCAGGTGGCTACTCTATTGGCGAGATTTTAGAAAGTCATGGATATGTAAATGAATTTATGTGTGGTTCTAAAGCTGATTTTGGAGGTACCTCAAATTTTTATAAACAGCATGGAAATTATATTATTCGTGATTATGATAGCTTTGTAGAAAATGATGAAATCCCTGAAGATTATTTTGTATTTTGGGGGATTGAAGATGCTAAATTATTTGATTTAGCCAAAAAAGATTTAACAATTTTGTCAAAACAAGCAAAGCCATTTAATATGGAAATTGCAACTATTGATACTCATACACCAGATGGATACTTTTGTGATTTATGTAAAAAAGAACATAAGAATCAATATGCTAATGTTATTGAATGCCAATCTAGACAAGTGAATAATTTTATTGAATGGTGTAAAAATCAACCGTGGTATGAAAATACAACAATAGTAATTACTGGCGATCATAATAGTATGTCAGAGAAGTTTTTTACTGAACTCGATGATAATTATATTAGAACACCATATAATTGCATTATAAATAGTACAGTAGCATCAACAAATAATAAAAATAGAGAATTTAGTACCATGGATTTGTATCCAACAATTTTAGCCTCAATGGGAGCAAAAATTGAAGGTGATAAACTAGGTTTAGGAACCAATTTATTTTCTGATAAACCGACATTAATAGAAGAAATTGGCTTTGAAAAATTGAATGCTGAAGTTCAAAAATCTTCAAAATTCTATAATCAAAGAATACTTAAATTAAAAGAATAGTTATTTTAAGGTTCTTATCGAGAACCTTTTTATATTAAAATAATCAGGCGATAATGTTATAAAAAAGTAACTTGTAACTAATTATAACAACATTATAATAGCTGTATAAATTAATGATGAAAGGCAGACAGGATGATGAAATTAGCGAATAATCTAGAAATACCAGACATTGGTTTAGATGCATATAAAATAAGTAAAAAGAAAGAATGTTAAATACATGAAAAGCAGAGGATTATTTATATAAAGAAGGTTTAGTTAAATCAATTGGTGTTGATAATTTTGAAAATGATTAATTAGAATTTTTATTAAATAATTGTCAAAAACTACCAATTATCCATGATGAAACATTAAGTTTAGTTTGTAAAAAATAAAATTCAAATTATGGTGTGATGAGGAAATATGGAGTCTGCAAGAATCATAAAAATATCAAAGAAGTTCAGCTCAACTATTAACTCGCTGGAATATTTAATAAGGCATCATACTAACTCCTAAATCTATAAAATTAGAAAATATTTCTGTATTTGATTTTAATATTTCAGTAGATGATGTAAATGAATTAAAATATAACAGCTAGTTACAATTCTTTATAATTTTAATAAAAAAACAACCTCATTTATATGAGATTGCTATTTTTTATCAGTTAATATTTTTCCATCGGTTTCATTAATTTCAAGTACGTAATCAACCAAATCATCTATAGTAAGATTAAATGTTTTTAAAATGGCAGTAGCAGCTTTTTTAGTATCTTCATTCACTTCTGAATCACTTTCTTTATCAGCATAAATAAAACCAATTAACATATCATCATAATTTTGTGAATTATCAGGTAACTTAATATATGCTATAGATTCAACTTTTTTATCTTTGATATAAGCAATAAATTGACTTACGTCTTTTCCATTTTTAGATTCACTTATTGTAACAGTAGGCGCATCTCCGCTATTGTAACTGACATTATAATTTTTTTCTTTAAATTTTTCAGTAATATTAGAGGCACTTTTATTATTTGAACAGCCTACAAATCCAAAACATAGTAATAACATTAATAATAATTTTCCTATTTTTTTCATAAATAAAACCATCCTTAAATAAATATCATGGTTTAATTATATAGTAAATAATATAACAAGTAAATTATTGACTTTTTATATTATGATAATAAGGGGATAAATAAAACAGATAATATTAAGAATAAAATAAATATGGTAAATTAAGTTATAGTGATGTAATAATAAGGTAAAAATGTCAATAAAGCGTATCTTATAAAAATATATAAAAGCTCTACTAATTTTCAAATATTTATTGTATAATGGGTGCAAATGAGGTGATTTCATGAATACAGTTTTAGTTGAAAAGAATGCAATTGAAGAAGTAGCTAAGGTAGTTAGTAATGATCAAATTGTGGCTTTTCCAACTGAAACTGTTTTTGGTTTAGGAATTAAATTTGGATCATACGAGGCTTTGAATGCTTTATATGAATTAAAACATCGAGATAAACATAAAGCAATTTCAATGATGATAAGTGATCCTAAGGATATTGAAAAATATGCATATGTTAATGATGCAGCAAGAAAAATTATAAAATCTTTTATGCCAGGAATGGTCACTATCATTTTAAAAAAAAGATCATTTATTGATGATTATTTTACAGCATCTTTAGACACTATTGGAATTAGAATCCCTGATGATAAGTTTGTTTTATCTTTATTAGAAAAAACGGGACCAATGTTAGTCACTAGTGCTAATCTTTCTGGTGAAGACAGTTTGGTTGATGATAAAACAGTAATGAAAGTATTTGCTGGGAAAATTCCATTAATTGTAAAAGGTGAAAGTATTAGTAAAAAAGCAAGTACAATTATTGATTTAAGTAAGGAAAAAGTAGAAATATTAAGAATAGGCGATATTTCTGAAAAACAAATATTGGAGGTAATTTAATGAAAATTGCAGTAGCATGCGATCATGGTGGATTTAGATTAAAAAATGTTTTAATTGGATATTTAAAAGATAATGGCTATGAAGTAGAAGATTATGGTTGCTATGGTGAAGAAAGTTGTGATTATCCTGATTATGCCGGAAAAGCAGCTTTAGCAGTATCTAAAGGAATATGTGATAAAGGAATTGTTATCTGTGGCACAGGAATAGGTGTAAGTATTACAGCTAATAAAGTAAAAGGCATTCGTTGTGCATTATGCCATGATGTATTTAGTGCTAAAGCAACACGGGCACATAATGATACTAACATGCTTGCTATGGGACAAAGAGTGATTGGTGAAGGATTAGCTTTAGAGATTGTAAAGGCATGGTTAGAAGGTCAATATGAAGGTGGAAGACACGATCAACGAATTGCAAAAATGATGGCCTATGAGGAGGAAAATTAGATGAAAGATCTTGCAATATTTGAAAGTGTAGAAAGAGAATTAAATCGTCAAAGAAATAATATTGAATTAATTGCTTCAGAAAATTTTGTGTCTCCAGAAATTATGGAGTTGGCAGGAAGTGTTTTAACAAACAAATATGCTGAAGGTTATCCTGGAAAAAGATATTATGGCGGATGTAAATTTGTAGATGAAGTAGAGACATTAGCTAAAGAAAGACTTTGCAAAATATATGGGGCTGAGTATGCAAATGTTCAACCACATAGTGGGGCACAGGCAAATACAGCTGTATACATGGCTTTATTAAATCATGGTGATAAAGTATTAGGAATGTCTTTAGCAGATGGCGGACATTTAACTCATGGACATCCATTAAATTTTTCAGGAATAAATTATGAATTTTATAGCTATGGAGTAACTAAAGATACTGAAACAATTGACTATGAAGATTTTAAAAAGAAGTGTCAAGAAATTAGACCTAAATTAGTAGTTGCTGGAGCAAGTGCATATTCAAGAGTAATTGATTTTGAATATATGGCAAAATGTGCTCATGAAGTAGGTGCCTTATTTATGGTAGATATGGCTCATATTGCTGGATTAGTTGCTGCAGGAGTACATCCATCACCATTTCCACATGCGGATATTGTAACTACAACGACACATAAAACATTACGTGGTCCACGTGGTGGAGTGATTATGTGTAAAAAAGAATTTGCAGCGGATATTGATCGTGCAGTTTTTCCAGGAATGCAAGGTGGACCATTAATGCATATTATTGCAGCAAAAGCCGCTTGTTTCTATGAAGCAATGCAACCAGAGTTTAAAGAATATGCAAGTCAAGTTATTAAAAATGCTAAAGCATTAGAAAATTCTTTAAAAGAAGAGGGCTTTAGATTAGTCGCTAATGGAACGGATAATCATTTGCTTTTAATTGATGTAAAGGCAAGTTGTGGTATTTCAGGTAAAAAAGCAGAACGTTTATTAGATGAAATTAATATTACTGCTAATAAAAATGCAATTCCTTTTGACAGTGAAAAACCATTTAAAGCTAGCGGGATTAGAGTGGGAACACCAGCGATGACAACTAAAGGGTTCAAAGAAGAAGATTTTATTGAAGTAGGTAAAATTATTGCTTATCGTCTTAAAAATGAAGAAACTGAAGAAATTAAAGAATTATGTTTAAAACGTGTTAAAGCGTTGACTGATAAAGTAGAAATGTATCGAGATATTAAATACATTTAAGGAGTGAAATTATATGGCAACTACTATCCTTAATCATGCATTAATTAATCATAAATTAACAATTATGCGTGATAAAAATACAAATAATGTTGTATTTAAAGATAATTTAGATGAAATAGCCATGTTGATGGCTTATGAAGTAACAAAAGATTTACCTTTAGAAGATAAGCAGATTGAAACTCCAATTTGCCCTATGATAGGAAAAAAATTACAAAAATCAATTGTTTTAGTACCTATTTTAAGAGCAGGAATTGGATTAGTTGATGGATTTAGAAGAATCATTCCAAGTGCTAAAGTAGGACATATTGGAATGGCAAGAAATGAAAAAACATTATTGCCGGAAGAATATTATGCTAAATTTCCTAGTGGTTTGGAAGATTCAATTGTTATTATTGTTGATCCAATGTTAGCAACTGGTGGTAGTGCTAGTGCAGCAATTACTAATATAAAAGAGCGCGGAGCAAAAGATATTCGTTTAGTATGTTTAGTTGGAGCACCAGAAGGTGTTAAGGTAATTGAAAAAAATCACCCTGACGTAGAATTGGTATTAGCATCGCTTGATGAAAAACTAAATGAACGAGGATATATTGTTCCTGGTTTAGGTGATGCAGGTGATCGTTTATTTGGAACAGACTAAAAGAAAGTCAAACATAAATCAATTTACATAATAAATAGATTATAGTAGAATATAAACGTTATTACTAGAATTTAATTAGATAGACACAAAAAGCTGATAATATTGTTAAATTCATTATTTTTAGCTTTTTGGCATGTTATAAAGATTCTTTTAGGAGTAAAGAGATAGTGAATGAAAATGATGTTTTAAAGCAGTCTGTGAAAGTTTTTATTATTGGATTGATTATTTTTAGTATTATTGGAATATTTGTTAAACAAATTAATTTTATTTTAGGATTTATTTTAGGATATGTAATTAGTGTTTTATCTTTTTATATTATTATTTTAATGTCAGATATTATTTTAAAATTAGGACAAACAGTTAAATATGTTATATTTATGTTTATTATAAAGATGTTATTGTATGCAGGTGGTTTTATTTTGGCATTGAAATTTAATAGTATATTTAATTTGATTAGTGTGTTTTTTGGATATTTTGTAATAAGAATTACGATAAGTGTGTTAGGTTATTTAAATCGTGAATAAGGAGGTGAAATAAGTGATTATTCAAACTGAATTAATCTTTTCATTACTTATTATGATTGGATTAGGAATATTTTTTGTATATGCTGGAAAAAAAGTTTCAATGGCAGATCCAACATCGCGTCCTAAAGGAATTGTTTTAGTAGTGGAAACAGGGGTAAAGATGATGGATGATTATATGAAAACAATTATGCCCAAAAAATTTGCTAAAAATTATTATCCTTACTTTGCAATGGTATTTTGCTTTATTTTAGTGAGTAATTTAAGTAGTTTATTTGGAATTGAATCACCAACTTCAAATTATTCAATTACTTTTGCAATGACTTTAATTACTTTTACATTAATTCAATATAATGCATTGAAGAAAAAAGGATTTTTTAAATATATTTGGGATGTAGTTTGGCCACCAACAAATATTCTTGGAACTATATCACCGTTGATTTCAATTTCAATGCGTTTATTTGGAAATATTTTAAGTGGATCAATTTTAATGACATTAGTTTATCAATTTACAAGTTATCTATCTTCATTTATAATTGATTTTAACTTTTTGGGACCAATTATTGCCCCAGTGTTGCATTGTTATTTTGATATTTTTGCAGGTTGTATTCAAACCCTAGTATTCGTTACTCTTTCATCTATTTTGATTATGATGGAAAATAGTGATGATGAATAAACTCTAATCTAGTTGAGCTAGTTTAGATATAAAGCTTAGTAAATATTATAGAAATATTGGAGGAAATTTAATTATGACAGATCTAGGTTTAATTGCTATTGGAGCAGGTATTGCAGTATGTGCCGGTTTAGGAACTGGTATCGGTGAAGGTATTTGTGCTGGTAAAGCAGTAGAAGCATTAGGTAGAAATCCAGAAATGGAAAGTAAAATCAGAACAATGATGATTTTAGGGATTGCATTGACTGAAACTGCTGCCATTTATGGTTTATTGATCTCATTAATTTTATTATTTGTATACTAATCAAGGAGGAATAATTCATGCCGGATATAGCTGGAAAATTATTCCCTAATGTAACAACAATTATTGTTCAATTATTATCAACAGGTGTATTGTTTTTAGTGTTTAAGAAATATTTATGGGTTCCTGTTCAAAATTATTTTGCAAAGCGTGCAGATTATATTGAAGGAACTGTAAAAGAGGCTGAGCAAATGAACAAAAAAGCTAAAGCTTTAATGGAAGAAAGCCAAGAACAAGCACGTCAAGCAGCAATTGAATATCGTGAAATTGTATCTCAAGCTAAAGAAGATGCTTTAAAAACAAAAAACGCTATTCAAGAAGATGCAAATAGAGAATATAAATTAAAAATTGAACAAGCTCGTCGTGAAATTGAAACAGAAAAATTACAAGCTAAGGCAGAAATGAAACAAGAAATTGTTGAAATTGCAATCGATGTTGCAACTAAAGTTATGGATAGAGATATGGATACTACTACAAATAAGGCTTTAGTTGAAAATTTCGTTGAAGAAGTGGTTAATTAATGGATGTTGTCGCTAATAGATATGCAGAATCTTTATTTGATTTAGCTTTAGAAACTAATCAGGTAAAGGATTATTGTAGAGATATTGATTTAATTAAAGCTGTCTTTGAAAGTGATCCTAGTATTTTTTTGTTTTTTAGTCATGTTTTGATTGAAGATGAGGATAAGTGTGTATTACTGGATAAAAGTTTTAAAGGACAAGTTAATGATTATGTTTTAAATTTTTTAAAACTTTTAGTGAAAAAAAGAAGAATACGTTACGTTATGGAAATAATTAATGCGTTCAAGAGTTTAACTAATGAATATTTTGGTATCCAAGAAGGAATACTATATACAAGCTATGATATTAGTGATGTAGAAGTGAAAAAAGTTGAACATGCATTGAGTAAAAAAGAAAATAAAACTATACATTTAAAAGTAATTAAAGATTCCTCATTAATAGGTGGAATTAAAGTAGAAATAAATAATCGTGTTTTTGATGGATCAATCAAAAATAAAGTTACATTATTGAAAAAAGAATTATTAAGAAAGTAGGTGAAAATAGTGGGGCTTAGACCAGATGAAATTAGTGCTTTAATTAAGGAACAAATTAAGCATTTTGATGATATAATCGAACTTAAAGATGTCGGTACAGTTATGACTGTAGGTGATGGTGTTAGTTTAATTCACGGCTTAGATAATGCTATGTTGGGTGAATTATTAGCATTTCCTAACGAAGTATATGGAATGGTTATGAATTTAGATGAAGATTGTGTTGGAGCCGTACTACTTGGATCTGAAAGTACGATTAAAGAAGGCGATGAAGTTAAACGTACTGGAAAGATTATGGAGATACCAGTTGGAGATGAGATGCTGGGACGTGTTGTTAATCCACTAGGACAAGCAATTGATGGAAATGGTGAAATTATTACTTCACGTACTCGTCCAATTGAAAAAGTTGCTAGCGGGGTTATGACTAGAAAATCAGTAGACCAACCATTACAAACAGGAATTACTTCTATTGATGCAATTATTCCAATTGGACGTGGTCAACGTGAGTTGATTATTGGTGATCGTCAAACTGGTAAAACAGCAATTGCTATTGATACAATTTTAAATCAAAAAGGACAAGATATTTATTGTGTATATGTTGCTATTGGACAAAAAAATTCAACTGTCGCACAAATTGTAGAAAAATTACGCCAAGGTGGTGCAATGGAGTATACAACAGTAGTTTGTGCTTCGGCAAGTGAACTTGCTCCAGTTCAATATATTGCACCATATGCAGGTTGTGCAATTGCTGAAGAATGGTTAGAACAAGGTAAAGATGTTTTGATTGTTTATGATGATTTATCAAAACATGCAGTTGCTTATCGTACTGTATCTTTACTATTAAAAAGACCACCAGGACGTGAAGCTTACCCTGGAGATGTTTTTTATTTACATTCAAGATTATTAGAAAGAGCTTGTCGTTTAAATGAAGAAAATGGTGGTGGGTCAATTACCGCATTACCAATTATTGAAACACAAGCTGGTGATATTTCAGCATATATTCCAACAAATGTTATTTCAATTACAGATGGACAAATTTTCTTACAACAAGAATTATTTAATGCAGGATTTAGACCAGCGATTGATACAGGACTTTCAGTAAGTCGTGTTGGTTCATCTGCACAAATTAAAGCAATGAAGCAAGTGTCTGGTTCATTGAAACTAGAATTGGCTCAGTATGCAGAAATGCAGGCGTTTGCGCAATTTGGTTCAGATTTAGATGCTGCAACTAAAGCAACACTAGATCATGGAGCAAAAGTACGTGAAGTATTGAAACAAGCACAATATTCGCCACGTAGTGTAGCGACACAAGTAATTACATTATTTGCATTGAAACACGGATTTACAAAAACGTTAGTAGTAGAGCAAGTATCTGATTTTATGAATCAATTAGTGGAACATATTGAAATGACACAAAAGAATATTATTGATGAAATAAATGATAAAAAAGAAATCACATCTGATTTAGAAAAACAAATGAAGGATGTAATCGGTGCATTTGTAAGTCAATTTGAAAAAACTCAAGCAAAGGGGTAGTAAACTATGCCTGGAGGAATGCAAGAAATTAAACGAAGAATTAGATCAGTTGAATCAACTAAAAAAATTACTAAAGCAATGGAATTAGTTGCAACATCTAAACTTCGTAAAACTAGAAATCAACTAGAACAATCAAAACCTTATTATACTAATGTTGCTTTGATGACAGCTGAAATTTTAGCTAACTGCAAAGGAGACAATGATAGTGTTTATTTGATTGAAAATAAAAATGTAAAAAAAGATGTATATGTTGTTATTGCTTCAAGTTTAGGACTTTGTGGTGGTTATAATGCTAATATTTTTAAAGAAATAAAAAATGTAATTAAGCCAGATGATTATGTATATAGCGTTGGTTCAAAAGTAACAAGCTATTTAAATAAAAATCATCAAGGGATTACAGATTCTAAATATGAAAGTTTAAATATGACTTTTAATTTTAAAGATATCATTAATTTAGTTAATGAATTAACTAGAATGTATTGTGAAAAAGAAATTGGTAAGATTAAAATTGTTTATACAGAGTTTGTTAATAATTTAACGTTTAAACCAAGAATCGTTACTTTATTACCTATAGATCCTAATGATTTTGATCAAATCGAAATTTCAAAAAAAACAACATTATTTGAACCAAGTTCACAGGAAGTATTAGATAACTTGATTCCAATGTATTTACAAGCAGTAATTTATGGCTATATTATAGAGTCATCAACAAGTGAAAATGCTGCAAGAAGAATATCAATGGAAAATGCTACTGATAATGCTGATGAACTTACAGAACAATTATTATTAAAATATAATCAAGCTCGTCAGACTGCAATTACTAATGAAATTAGTGAAATTGTGGCCGGAGCTAATGCACAATAAGGAGGTGCCGTATGTCACAAAATATTGGTAAAATAATTAGTGCTAAAGGGCCAGTAATTGATATTCAATTTAATAGTGATAGTAATTTACCTGCATTAAATACGGCGATTGAAATTCAAAACGGAGAAGATCTACTAGTAGTAGAAGTAGCACAACATATTGGTGATGATATTGTTCGTTGTGTTGCTATGGGGCCTACTGATGGTGTTAAAAGAGGGATGGAAGCAATTGATACAAAACATCCTATTTCAGTACCAGTAGGTAATGCTACACTAGGAAGAATGTTCAATGTTTTAGGAGAACCAATCGATGGAAAAGAAGCACTAGGTGATGATGTTAAAAAAATGCCAATTCATCGAAGTGCTCCAACATATGCCCAACAAAGAACAGAAACAGAAATCTTAGAAACAGGGATTAAAGTAGTTGATTTAATTTGTCCATTTATTAAAGGTGGTAAAATTGGATTATTTGGTGGAGCAGGTGTTGGAAAGACTGTATTAATTCAAGAATTTATTAACAACATTGCAACTCAACACGGTGGTTTATCTGTTTTTGCAGGGGTTGGAGAACGTAGTCGTGAAGGTAATGATTTATATTATGAAATGAAAGAAAGTGGTGTTTTATCAAAAACAACATTAGTTTTTGGTCAAATGAATGAACCACCAGGAGCACGTTTAAGAGTAGCTTTAACAGGTCTTACAATGGCTGAAGAATTCCGTGATGAACAAGGACAAGATGTATTATTGTTTATTGATAATATTTTCCGTTTTACTCAAGCTGGTTCGGAAGTATCAGCGTTACTTGGACGTGTCCCTTCACAAGCTGGATATCAACCAACTCTAGCTACAGAAATGGGAGCATTACAAGAACGAATTACTTCTACTAAAAAAGGATCAATTACATCAGTACAAGCAGTATATGTACCTGCCGATGACTTGACAGATCCTGCTCCAGCAACAACTTTTGCGCATCTAGATGCTAAAGTTGTATTAGATCGTTCAATTGCAGCATTAGGAATTTATCCTGCGGTTGATCCACTTAATTCTTCATCAAGAGCACTTGATCCGTTAGTTGTAGGAAAAGAACATTATGAAGTTGCTCATGGTGTACAACAAATTTTGCAAAGATTCCAAGAATTACAAGATATTATTGCAATTTTAGGGATGGATGAATTAGGTGAAGAAGATAAATTAACTGTGGCGCGTGCGCGTAGAGTTCGTAATTATTTATCACAACCATTTACTGTAGCAAGCCAATTTACAGGATTGGATGGTAAATATGTTCATATAAATGATACAATTAAAGGATTTAAAGAAATTCTAGATGGTAAGCATGATAACTTGCCAGAACAAGCATTCCACAATGTAGGTACAATTGAAGAAGCTATAGAAAAAGCGAAGACATTAGTAAATGACTAAGTTTAAACTTAAAATAGTTACACCAAGTGGTATCTACCAAGAAGTGGAAATTGATCAGTTAAATATTCGATCTACAGTGGGACAAATTGGAATTTTAGCACATCATATGCCTCTTGCATGTGGAGTTGAAATTTCGATGATGAATTATATTATTGATAAACAACGTTATGAATTTGCTATTGGTGGTGGATTTATATATATTAATGATGATGAAACTAAAATCATTGCTAATTCAATCGAATCTAGAGATGAAATAGATTTGAATCGTGCTAAAGAAGCAAAAAAAAGAGCTGAAGAAAGAATAAAAAATCCAAGTGAATCAACTGATTTACAAAGAGCTGAAATTGCTTTAAAAAAAGCAATTACAAGAATAAATGTAAAAAACATATAAAGAGGCTATAACGCTTAAAGATTAAAAATTCTTTAGGTGTTATGCCTTTTTTTATAAATTTAGAAAATATCAATGATTTATTATACATAATTAGTTCTTCAAACAAGTATTTTTTTTAAAAATATTTATGACAAAATAATGTAAACGCACACATTTATTATAGCGTGTGTTTTATCGATTACTAAGCAACAATATAGAAGGGAGGAAAAACTAGCATACATAATATATAATAAATTGAAATAAAAGAGGGAGAAAGAATTATGAAGAGAATAATAAAGAGAATATTTTTATTTAGTTTAGTTGTATCTATGTTGATAGGTACATCTAGTGTTAATATTTATGCAAATAATATCTCATTATTAAGTGAAGATATAAAAATTGAATTAGTTCAAGATGGAAAGACAGTAGAAACAGGATACAATAAATTAACACACACAAGAAATTATAAGAGATCAACTACAAGAACAAATGGGGATGAAATAGTAATTACGGCACCAGAAGGGGTTCATTATTTAATGGTGCAACTAGATAAATATTGCGGTAAACCTAAATTAACAGGTATGACTGCACAAGAACAAATAAAAGGAACCGTTAGACCAGCGGATATGTCATCGCTCGAATATGAAGAAACATTAGTTTATTTAATGAATAATGAATTTCGTTTTGTTATTCCAGGGAGAAGAGGGACTGATGCTAATGGAAATACATTAGGTGGTGGAAGTTGGCCTTATGATTCAAGAGCATTTTCAACATCAGGCAATACTGAAAAGGTGATTACAGCAAGAGTAGCAACTCAAGAAGAAATAAGTGAAAGAAGAAATCTTGCATTAAATTCATTTGATTTACGTGGAAATGATAATGCTCTTTCAGGTGCAAATAAAAAAAGTGATAGTAATGTTTTTCCTCATGCATATGCAAATCGCATAACTGATAATAAACGTGAATTTGAACCAAGAAATGCCATAGATGGATATGAATATAACGAACGCATCACATGTATCATTTCCTTATCAGTCATGGGGCTGTGGAAATGAAAAAACTGATTCAGAATTTTCAGTTTTATTTGGAAGATATGTAGAAATTGATCAAATTGATATTACATTAAGAGCACAATGGAATCCCCCACAACCTAATAACGCTAATGATTATGATATTAATTGGTCAAGTGCTACTTTAGAATTTTCTGATGGAACAGAGTTACCAATTATATTGAAGAAATTAGCTTCTCCTCAAACAATTAAATTACCAGAGAAGAAAATTGTGTCATGGGTAAGATTAAAAGATTTGCCTATCAGTGAAGAAACAATACCCGTTGATGGAAGAAGAAAATTTTCTGCAGTAACAGAATTTAAAGTATGGGGCAGAGAATCTAGTTATGAATAAGCAGCTTTACCATCAGCAAAAAAATTAGTAAATTTAGCCCAAAAAGTAAATGACTATTGGATTAAAACAGGTGGTAATACGGGAAATGATGCAAGTAATTATAATCATGGACATTCGATAACAAGTGAATTCTGGGCACCATCTGTATTTTATACAGGAAATATGGAAGCTTATTATTTAACTGGTGATGAAAACTATACTGATTATGCAAATCGATGGGGAAGTAATAATATATATAATGGAAGTACATGGAATACGAAAGGTGATAATAGTAGAATTGGTAAATATTTTCCAGATAATCATACTAGTTTTCAGACATATTTAGATATGTTTTCAATAACTGCAAATAAAAAATTTGATCCTAATGATGAAAAGATTAAAAATGTAGTTCCTATTATGAATGAAATGGAACAAATGGATATTAATGATTTAAAAACTAAAAAAGGTTATTGGGATAGAATTGATTTCTTTTATATGGAGTTACCAAATTGGACAAAAATGTATCTTTTAACGGGAGAAGAAAAGTGGTTAGATAAGTTACGAGAATTATATAATGATCGTAAAGCAGAACTTTATGACGAAGAGACAGGATTATTTTATCGAGATAAAAACTATATTTTTGATCCTAATGCACAGTATAATCCAAATGGTGATGGAAATAATCAAAAAATTAGTCCAAATGGTAAAAAAATTCTTTGGTCAAGAGGTAATGGCTGGGCAATGGCTGCTCTTACAAAAATTCTACAGGATTTACCTGATAGTCGAGAAGATGACCGTAAAGAATATGAGGCAGTTTTCAAAAAAATGGCAGCAACATTAGTTGAAGTCCAAGGTGATGATGGTTTTTGGCGCATGAATTTAGATGATTATAATCATGATACTCGTCTAGAAACTAGTGGTACGGTTTTCTTTGCATATGGTTTAACTTGGGGAATTAATAATGGACTTTTGGATAAGGAAATTTATTATCCAGCAGTAAAAAAGGCTTTTTTAGGATTAAACGCAAATGCAATTAGACCTGATGGTTTAGTGGGACGTTCAGAATTAATTAGCGCTTATCCAAATCCAAAATGTTCTTTGGGAATAGGCTCTTCTCAAAGTTATGCTCCAGCAGCAACAGTAATGTTTTTATCAGAATTATCTAAATTAGTTGAACAAGGCTATGTAACTAATGATGTTGAACCAACATTAAATAAAAAAATGATTAGCGCAGTAGCTGTAAAAGAAGATTCAAAATATGCAGTAGTAAATTCTCAAATAAGAGAATTAGTTTCTGGAACAGATTTAACAACAATAAAAAAAGATAACAAAATTTATGTACCAGAACAATTTATTGAAGAAGTATATGGCCAAGATATAATTGATAAAATAACAGATTTGATAACAATTGAAAATACAGCATATTTATCATTAAATGAATTTAATCAAATAATAGGAAATTTAAAACTATCAACAGTAAAAAATAATATAACGATCATTAGTTATAAAACAAATTTATTTAATTCTAGTATAGATTCAAAACTAATTGATTTATTAGATATTGGATTAACAGAAGGAAAATATCCTAAACTTCCTGAATATCCAATTCGTTTTGATTACACAAAACCGGCAGATGAATTAAAACCATCAAAAGATGCCCTAGTCTCAGTAGCGGCAAATACTTCAGGTGGAGTTTCAGCAAGTCGCTTAATTGGTCAAAATACAAACAATTTAGTAAACATTGAATTTGATATGGTAACGACATTATCACCATCACAAACCAATGCAATAGTAGGAATAGGAAGCAGTACATCAGACTATAAAAGTTATTCACAAGTACCGATTATTATTAGAATGTATAAAGATGGAAAGCTAGGTGCATACAATGGCAAAGGCTATGTTCAAAGTAATGTAGAATTTGAAAAGAATAAAAAATATCATCTTCGCGTATCAATAAACTTAGAAGATAAGACTTATGATGTATACGTAACAGCACCACAATAAGAAGAAAAGATTATGCATTTAGAGCAACAGCCAAAGCACCTGAAGATATTGGAAAGATTTACTTATTCAATAATGATCAACAAGCCGGAAAATATTGGTTAGAAGATATTTATTTAGAAGCACAAGCAACTGATAAAACAGCTCTAAAGATTGCCTTAGATTTAGCTAATGCAATTACTGATAAAGATTTAGAAAAAGTAATACCGGCAGTAGTAGAAGAATTCAAAGCGGCAAGAGATGAAGCTAATGTAGTAT
>JAGZCC010000108.1 GCA_018369555.1 Thomasclavelia spiroformis | reverse complement strand
CATTATTTACTGGTGTTTTTACTGTTTGTAAGTTAGCGATTGCTTTTGCAAGAACATCTTTTGCATTATCTACTTCAACTTGCGTTGCATTTGGATTATCAAATACTGCTTTAGCTTCATTTAAGGCTTTTGTTAATCCATCAAATGTTGCTTTGGTATAATTTGCACTTTCTAATCCTTCTGCTTGATTAATTAAGTCTTCTAATAAACTCTTATCTGGTATTAATCTTAAGTTTAAGAAGGCTGTGACTAATTCATTGTATGCATTGTTTACTTCTTCTTGCATTGCATTTTCATCTTCATATACACTAGTTGCTGCTTTTAAGGCATCATTGAATGGTGTCCATGTAGCTTCTGTGTATTTAGCTGCTTCTAAACCACTTACTTTATCGATGAATGCTTTTAAAGCTGTTTTATCACCTTTAAAGAATTCTAATTTTTGCATTACACTTGCAAGTCGATCAAATGCTGCATCTACTTTATCTTGACTAGCTGTTGCATCATTATATACTTCATTAGCCTTATCTCTTGCTTCTTTGAATTCATTAACCACTACTGGTACAACATTAGCTAAATCTTTATCAGTAATTGCATTAGCTAAATCTAGAGCAATCTTTAAAGCTGTTTTATCAGCATCTGTAACCACTTCATCTGATAAACGATCTAATGTTGCACGTAAATTTGCTTGAACTTCGCTAGTATCAACGCTACCATTAACATATTCTTTTTGTGCTTCTATCAAAGCATCAACCATATTAGAGACTAATGTTAAATCTTTATTAGCAATATCATATGTTTGTGCTTCTTTAATCAAATTCTTTAATACACTGTCTTCTTCAATTTGTTCATATGTAAATTTAATATCTTGAATTTGATACCAATATTTCTTTCCTTCAGTCAATAAAATTTTTACATATTTTACAGGTTGTTTTTCAAAATCAGCAGTATAATCTAAATCACCTTCACTAATATGACCTACCTTGCTCCATGAATCATTATCACTAGAAACTAAAACATCAGCGTTCAAAATTGCATCAGCTCCAACATCACTAGGTTGAATAATATTAATACTACTCATATTCAATGGTTTTGGAAACTCAAACACAACTTCATCTCCTGCGTTTTGATCAGCTCCAAACCAACATTTTGTTGTTGGATCATTATCAAGCATTTTATCGTAACTATACATATCATTAGGATATACTTTATCATAATAACCATCTGTAGAAGTTACTGTAGGAGTATTTCCATCAGGTTTCATTAAATTTTCTTTTGCAGCTTCAATTAATTGATAATGCTCTTTCACTTTTTCAAGTGTAATATCATCACCATATAATTCAACTTTTCCATTATCAATAGCTAATTTATATTGATCATAGCCAGATACATAATCCTTACTAGACAATGGATAAGTAACTTCTACATATAAAGGATAATATTCTAATTTTACTGCTTTAGCTTTGGCTGTTACAATAGCTTCTAAAGCTTGATCAACTGCTAATTGTTCACTAGTTTCATCATCATAAATGATTTTTCCTGCATCATATGCAATTTGATAATCACTAAATGTTTCTCTAATATAATCTTTACTATCTAATTGATTATTTATTTCTTTACTTAATTGTGTTTTATCACAATGTAATTCATATACAAAAGTGTAACTTTGATCCTCTTTTTGATAAGCACCACTTACTGTTCCTTCAGAAACTAAACGATATCCATAAATATCATCTGCTTCAAAACTATATTTATCTCCAATTGTTCCGTATTTAACAACTGGATCTTTTAAAACTTTCCCTGTATCACTTACAAAATTAAGTGTAACTTTTCCTACATTTTCAGCTGGTAATATTTCACCTACTTCAGGTAATGTAGATCCTTTTTCAACTCCAGCTACATGACCTAAAACACGATAATTTTTTTGGAATTCTTCAAAACTTACAATTGAATTACTAGATGTATTCCATGATTTTGTTGCCATTGCTCTCATTTCATCACTAACATCATCATAAATAACATCTTCTGCGACTAGATTTGGATTATCACACCAAATTCCCATTGATACACCTTTAATAAATTCTGCATCATCATCTGTAGTATTTTGTTGAAACTTACCTGGTGTCCACTCATCAAAAATTTTTTTATCAGCATTTAAATTATCAAATGAATGCTGTTCACGCCCATCAGTAGGTTTATCATTACGCAATACATAATAGAAGAAACTTGCATTAAAGTTATAAATTGTATCATGCCCTTTATCAATAAATGTTTGCAATTTAGCAATATCCCAATTCCATGACATTTGTGACCAAAAATCAATTCCAATATAATCATGCATTTTTATCATTTGAGGTTTTTCACCATAAGATTTTTCTCCATAATAAATACCATCATTCCAAATTCTTGGTTTAAAACCATGATCATGAACAAATTCAGCTAAATCATTAATATATTTAGCTATAGCATCTTTCCAGATTGCATCTGGACTGATTGTTTCTTTTGCAAACTGGTTTAAAACTGATTTATATTGTGTAGTAAATGGCGGACGATCGAATTCCATATACTCATCGCCACCAATATGGAAATCTGTACAACCTTCAAATAACTCCATATATTCTAAATATAAACTACGAATATATTCAATTGCTTCAGGATTTGTAATATCCAAACCAGATTTATAATGTTCACCTGTATTACTAATTTGTCCATATTCTGGATGTGCTCTTAAAATTTGATCAACATGCCCTGGACTATCAAAAGACGGAATCACTTTAATTCCATATTTATTAGCCTCTTTAATAATTTCTCTTACTTCTTCTTTAGTAAGGTATTGATCAGATACAATTGATGGATCTGTTTCACATTCAATTCTAAATCCTAAATTTTCTGAAAAATGCATTTGTAAAGCATTCATCTTCATATATGACATTTCCCTAATTTGGCGAATAAACCAATCTTTAGAGATATATTTACGTGCACAATCAACATGAAGTCTACGTTCTGCCATCTTTGGATAATCAACAATTGTTCCATAAACTAAACCATTATTACTAACCATTAAATTTTGAATCGTTCTTAATCCATATAAAACAGCATTTTCACTAGCGCCTGTCAAACGAACACCATTTTCATCTATTTCAATACGATAAGCTTCATTACTATTTGTAACATCCGTGATATTAGTTACATCATCAATTGTAATCAATATATCACTTGCTCCTGCTTCATTTCCATATACCATGGCAAATGGGGAACTACTAACAATTTCTTTTTCAACAAATTCTGCATTAATTAATTTTACAACTTCAGCTAATCTTTCATTTGCAATATTTTCTTGATTAGCTAAAATCACAAATCTTGAATCTGTAGTTAAATGCCAAACTTTATGAGATTCATCAGCTTGATACTCTTGTAAAATTGGATTTGTTAAAGCTTTTAATTGATTATCAGTCAAATTAGATACTTCTACATTTTCAACTATCGAAGTATTTGTTTTAGCTTCAACTAAATAAGCTCCATTTGAAAGCATAACAGATGAAATAACTAATAAAGATAAGGATACTTTTTTTATTTTTGTTATTTTCTCTTTCATATTATTATTCCCTTCTTTATTACCAAAAGTTAACTCACTAATTTCACATTAGTGAGTTAAACTTTTATCCCTAAAACTAATTTCTTTTCTTCTTTTTAAGAAATGCGATAGCACCTAATGATGAAATTAATCCAAGTGTTCCTAACATATTAACATCATCACCTGTTTTTACACTTGCAGTTGTATCACCATTACTTACTGGTGTTTTTACTGTGTTATCTACAGTTACTGTTTGTAAGTCTGCCATTGCTTTTGCTAAAACATCTTTTGCATTGTCTACTTCTTTTTGTGTTGCATTTGGATTATCAAATACTACTTTAGCTTCATTTAAGGCTTTTGTTAATCCATCAAATGTTGCCTTGGTATAATTTGCACTTTCTAATCCTTCTGCTTGATTGATTAAATCTCCTAATAAATCTTTATTTGGAATTAATCTTAAGTTTAAGAAGGCTGTAACT
>JAGZCC010000107.1 GCA_018369555.1 Thomasclavelia spiroformis | reverse complement strand
ATAAAAAAAATCAAAAACACTGAAAAAATCAGTATTTTTGATATTAAAATTGGACATAAGTTCTAAAGAAATGTAGTGATAGTTTCGAAAGACGGGTATAAAAATATTTTAATAATTGATAAAATATTGGTTGATGTTGTTTGAAGATGGTGTTATGATTGTTATAGATAGTTAATGTAGATTGGATTGTTACTTTAATTAGGCAAGACCGTGATAAGTTATACTAAAAGTATGACTTTTTGCGGTCTTTTACATTTTCAATCAAAAAAGGAGGGAAATAAATGAGCATTAACTAAAAATAAGTATAGGAGATAAAGACAGTGAAAAGTAAAGCGGGAAAAATTTTAAAAAGTACATTAGCAGCATCATTTGCATTTTCGTTAGTAACAGCTAATCCAGTACAAATACTAGCTGCACCACAAGAATCAAGTGATGTCAAAGTAGATGTTTATCCTAAACCTCAAGAAATAACATATACTTCTGGAGAAGGAATGAGTTTAGTAGGAGAAGTAAATGTTGTAATTCATGGTGAACAAGAATCAGCAACACTTCCAAAGTTAGAAAAAATTCTTAAAGAAAATGGAATTAGTTATACTATTTCGGATAAAGTAGATAACAGTAAAGCAAACATTTTGATTTCATCAACAAGCGAACATTGTGATGAATGTGCTGAAAATTTAGGTGGTAATATTGGGGCTTTAAGCGAAGAACAGGGATATATTTTAAGTGCAAACAATGATACTAATGAAAAAGGTGAAATTAAAATCGTTGGTGCAGATAGTGATGGAGCATATTATGGACTTATGACTCTAACACAAATGTTGGAACAAAAAACTAAAGATAATAAGATTGCAGAGACTGTAATTTCTGATTATCCAAGTGTTAAGTTAAGAGGATTTGTTGAAGGATTTTATGGATATCCTTGGAGCTTTGAAGATCGTTTATCATTGATGAGCGAATCAAGTGATTTTAAAATGAATACATACATTTATGCGCCAAAAGATGATCCATATCATAAAGATAGATGGCGTGAATTGTACCCTGATGATAAAGCTGAAGAATTACGTCAATTAGCAGCTGAAGGTAAAAAAGATAATATGAATTTTTGCTGGAGCGTGCATCCTGGAAATGGATTTAACTATTATACAGATGATGATTATAATGCCTTGATTAATAAATTTGAACAGCTATATAATCTAGGAGTTCGTCAATTTGGGATTTCATATGATGATTTGGGTGGATATGTAAATGGGCAACAACATGCGGATTTAATTAATCGTGTTAATCGTGAATGGGCTAAAGTAAAAGGTGATGTAGATCCATTAATTGTAGTAGGAACTCGTTATTGTAATGGATGGGGACCAAGTATGACTTCTTATTTCAAACCATTCTTTAGCACATTAGATGATGATGTAGTAGTAATGTGGACAGGTGCAAATACAATGTCTGCAATCACAAAGGATGCTTATGAATGGCCAAAAACTCAAACTGGTGTAACTGATAAAAACTTAGCAGCATGGTGGAATTATCCAGTAAATGATTATTGTGATGGTAATTTGATGATGTCGCCATTAGAAAATCTTGATAACGATGTTGATAATTTAAGTGGTTTCTTCTTAAATCCAATGTCACAAGCAGAAGCAAGTAAAGTTGCAATTTTCTCTGGAGCTGATTATTCATGGAATATCGGTGGTTTTGAAAGAACAAGTAGTTGGATTAGAGCAATTGATGAGTTAGTCCCAGAAGCAAGTGAATCATTCCAACGTTTTGCAGATAATATTTCATATATTAAAGATGGATTTGAGTTTGATGAATCAAGATATTTGGTAGAAACTATTGAAACATTTAAAACAGCACTTCAAAATAAAGAGGGAATTGTTGAAGCAGCAACAGCATTAAAGGCTGAATTTACAACAATGAAAAATGATGTGGATGTTTTAAGAAATATCGAAGATAAAAATTTATATGAAGAAATCGAACAACATCTAAATGCTTATGAAGCTGTTGCAGAGGCAGGTGTTTCAAGTATGCAAGCATTTATTGATGCTGAAAATGGAGATGTTGATGCTTGTTTATCTAATATCAATACAACAGAAATTAAACTAAAAGAAGCTGAAACATATGAGGTAGAAAGTTTTGAAACAAACGGAACTAAAATGAATGTAGTTAAAGTTTGTGAAAAACGTATTAAACCTTTATTAAAAGATTCAGTGGATCAAATTAAATCTAATTTAATGGATAATGTTTTTCCAGAAATTAAAACATCTGTAATTGGAACTATGTCTGGATTAGATGATAAAACAGTTGAATTAACTAAAGGTAATTATCAATTAAGTTCAATTGTTGGAACTATGAAAGAAAATGAAACTGTTGGTGTCGCTTTACCAAAAGCTATGAAAATTTCTAGTGTTAGTGTAACTGGAAATAATCTTGAAAGTTTAAAAGTTCAAACGTCAATTAATGGAATTGTATGGAAAGATGTTGAAAGTACAATCGAAGATGGAACATTAAAAGCTACTGTTGATGCAACAGCTACTTATGTAAGAGTTGTAAATAAAACTTCTAACAGTATTGATATAACAATCGATAGTATGATTTTATCTCCTGTATATAATACAGGTAATAAAACAGTTGAAACAGACTTAGGAACATATGGAAATAATGTTATTGCTAATGCTCTGGATGGAAATATTAATACAAAATTCTATTCAAGTGCAGGAGCAACAGTTGGCAGCTACGTTCGTGTTGATTTAGGAAAAGAAATTCCATTATATGATACAGCAATTTATTATGCCGGTAATCCAAAAGGTCCTGCACATGGAATAGATGGTTTTGCTGCAACAAAAATGGAAATTTCAACTGATGGTGTAAGCTGGACACAAATTGGAGATATCATCAAAGATGAAAATTATCAATCAAAAACAGTTGAAGGACAACTAGTAAGTGAAGCTGCGTTTAATGCAGATGGACAAATGGCACGTTATATTAGATTTAGTGCAACTGAATCTAGTGATAACTGGGTACAAGTTTTTGAAATCCCATTTAATAAAACAGTTGATAATTTAGGTGATGATAGTATTGATATAATTGATACAACTATTACAACTGGCAATGTAAGTAATTTATATGACCGTGATTTAACAAGTGCATTTGCACCTGATAGTGTAGTTGACGAGGATACTTTAACTTATGCAATGACATCAATTACTAATGTTGGTAGATTAATGATTATGCAAGATCCAACTGCAATTTGCAATGCAACAGTAAGTGTTAAAGATGTTGAAGGTAACTGGAGTGATATTGGAACTTTAGATAAGGGAACAAATACATTTGATGTAAATAAAACAATTTTAGAAGTGAAATTAACATTCCACGCTAATAACCCAACACCTTCAATTTATGAAATTATTGCATCTCAAAAAGAAGTTGAAGAAGTAAATAAAACAGCATTAAAAGTAGCAGTAGATAAAGCAAATGCAGTTACTGATGAAGCTTTAATTAATGTAATTCCAGTAGTAGTGGAAGAATTTAAAGCAGCAAGAGATGAAGCAAATGTAATTTATAATAATGAAAATGCTACACAAACTGAAGTAGATAATGCAGTTGCTCGTCTAATAGAAGTAATGCAAAAATTAGAATTCTATAAAGGAGACAAAACAACATTAAAGATTGCCTTAGATTTAGCAACTACAATAACTGATGAAGATTTAGCTAATGTTGTACCAGTAGTAGTAGAAGAATTTAAAGCAGCATTACAACAAGCTAAAGATGTATATGATAATGTAAATGCTACTCAAGCTGATGTAAATAATGCTTTTGATCGTTTAGCAGAAGCTATGCATATGTTGAACTTTGTAAAAGGAGATAAAACAGCCCTAAAAGCATTCATTGATAAAGTAAGTGGTTTAGAAGCAGTTAAATACACAGAAGCTACATGGACACCATTCAATGATGCCTTAACAGCAGCAACTAGTGTATATGAAGATGTTAATGCAATGCAAGAAGAAGTAAATAATGCATATAATGAATTAGTTACAGCCTTCTTAAACTTAAGATTAATTCCAAATAAAGATTTATTAGGAGATTTA
>JAGZCC010000106.1 GCA_018369555.1 Thomasclavelia spiroformis | reverse complement strand
TAATAAATATATTCCCTCAGAAAATTTAGTTCGATCACTTAGTTTTTTTCAAGTAATCAAGCGAGGGTTGAAATCATTGTTTAGAAAAAAATCTAGACAATAAGAAAAAGAGTCAGTTAACTAAAATTAGTTGATTGGCTCTTTTATTCAAATTACTTTTAAATAATGTAATTAGAGATGGCAAAATAAGATTACTTTTTTATACAATATAATTTAGTTTAGTTAGAGTTTATAAAACTGATATACTATATAGTAGTGAGGTGATAGGCTATGTTTCATATTCTTGTTGTTGATGACGATAAAAATACTCGCCAATTGATCAAGGCTGTTTTAGAAACAGAAAATTATATTGTTATAGGTGCAACTGATGGCGAAGATGCTTTAAAGGTTTTGGATAGAAGTCATATTGATTTGGTAATTTTAGATGTAATGATGCCCAAAATGGATGGTTATGAGTTTACTGAAATATTACGTAGAGTACAAAATGAACTACCTATTTTAATGGTTTCAGCAAAACAATTACCTGCTGATCGAAATAAGGGATTTATAGTTGGAACAGATGATTTTATGACCAAGCCGTTTGACGAAGAGGAATTACTCTTACGTGTTAAGGCATTATTACGGCGGGCTAAGATTGTAAATGAGCATCGAATTATAATTGGTGAAGTTATTTTAGATTATGATTCACTAACAGTGAAGCGAAAAAATACCTGTCAGGAATTACCCCAAAAAGAATTTATGCTTTTATATAAGCTGCTTTCATATCCGGGTAAAATTTTCACGCGAATACAATTAATGGATGAAATATGGGGTGTTGATAGCGATACTGGATGGGAAACTGTCACGGTTCATGTCGCTCGATTGCGAAAACGATTTGAAGATTGGCCAGAGTTTGAAATTATCTCAGTTAGAGGACTTGGCTATAAGGCGGTAAGAAATGATGAATCGTAAAAAAGCACCGCCACGAGCATTACTAACTTTAATATTTACGATTGTAGTATTTATAATTTTAGTAGTTACTATGATAATCGTTGGATGTGTAATATTTTTCTTAACACAAATCGGTGTATTAGGAATATCACAAACTGCATCGGCTCCAATTCATTTTCAAATTATTATCTTTGCAATGACAAGTATTGTTATTGGGACAATAGTTGCAGCACTTGGGAGTCACTTTCCACTCAGACCATTAAATACATTAATTGAAGCAATGAATCAGTTAGCTCATGGAAAATATGATATTCGCATTAATTTAGGGAAGCACCGTATTTCACAGGAATTAACAGACAGTTTTAATACAATGGCTGAGGAACTAGAAAATACTGAAATGTTACGAACTAATTTTATTAATGATTTTTCACATGAATTTAAGACACCGATTGTATCAATTAAAGGATTTGCCAAATTATTACAAAAAGATAATCTTGATCAAAAAACGCATGATAAATATTTACAAATTATTGAAACTGAATCTAGTCGTTTAGCAGATATGGCTACTAATGTATTAAATCTAAATAAGATTGAAAAACAGACAATACTAAGTAATATTACTAGTTTCAATTTATCGGAGCAAATTCGTAATTGCCTTCTTTTATTAGAAAAGAAATGGTCTAATAAAAATTTGAATCTAATTATTGATTTTGATGAACATCAAATAGCTGGGAATCAAGAGTTATTGTATCAAGTATGGATTAATTTACTTGATAATGCAATTAAGTTTGCCCCAAGAGATGGTAAATTAGGAATTAAAATTATTCATAATCAAAGTGATTATCAAATCTTAATTAGCAATAATGGACCTAAAATTACTGATGAAGAGAAAAAATATCTTTATAATAAATTTTATCAAGGAGATACTTCACATGCTACTGAGGGAACAGGAATCGGGCTTGCTATCGTTAAGAAAATTGTTAGTCTTCATAGTGGTACTATCGATGTTGATAGCAATAAAAATGAAACAACTTTTATTGTAACATTGCCTCTCAATTTGTAATACAAATACATATGCAAAGAACTAACGAGATTAAAGTTAGTTCTTTTAGTTTAGTTTTGGTTTATTTTTATTGTTTAAGATGGACTTATAAAGCGAAAGGAGATTTTGAATGATAAAAATATTTAAAAACTTTACTAAAAAAGATTGGAGCTTAATTATTATCTGTCTAGCATTTATTATTTTACAAGTATGGTTAGATCTTAAACTCCCAGATTATATGTCAAAAATAACAATGCTAGTCCAAACAACAGGAAGTACAATGGATGAAATAATTGAGTCAGGTGTAAAGATGTTAGGATGTGCATTAGGAAGTTTAGCTTCATCGGTAGTTGTAGCAATCTTTGCAGCAAGGGTAGCTACAAATTTTGCTGCTAATTTAAGAGAGCGATTGTTTGATAAAGTACAAGCTTTTTCAATGGAAGAAATTGGTAGTTTCTCAACAGCAAGTCTGATTACACGTTCAACTAATGATATTTCACAAATTCAAACACTTGTTGTAATGGGATTACAAGCTATTATTAAGGCACCGATTATGGCTGTTTGGGCAATTTTCAAGATTGCTGGTAAAAGCTGGCAATGGACAGCTTCAACGGGTGTAGCTGTAATCGTTTTATTAGTTATTGTAGGAAGTTGCATGATTTTTGCATTACCAAAATTTAAAAAATTACAACAGTTGACAGATGATTTGAATCGGGTTACTCGTGAAAATTTAACGGGAATAAGTGTTGTTCGGGCTTATAATGCTGAGAATTATCAAGAGAATAAATTTGAAAATGCCAATCAGGAGTTAACCTCAGCAAACTTGTTTGCAAACCGAGTTATGGCAATCATGAGTCCAGGAATTCAAGGAATCATGAGTGGTCTGACATTGGCCATTTATTGGATTGGAGCCATCCTGATTGAAAATGCTGCTATGATGGATAAACTAAACTTATTTTCAGATATGGTGGTATTTTCTACATATGCAATGCAAGTAGTTATGGCTTTTATGATGCTTGTTATGATTTTTATAATGTTTCCAAGAGCATCGGTTTCATCAAAGCGAATCATGGAAGTATTAGAAACAGTACCAATAATTAATGATGGTACAGTAACTGTCGCTAAACCGGGTATTAAAGGACAAATTGAATTTAAAAATGTCAGTTTTAAATATCCTGATGCTGAAGATTATGTTTTACAAAATATTACTTTTACTGTTGCTCAAGGAGAAACAGTTGCTTTTATCGGTTCAACTGGATGCGGTAAAAGTACAGTGATTAATCTAGTTCCACGTTTTTATGATGTAACAGAAGGTGAAGTACTCGTAGATGGGATTAATGTTAAAGCTTATACACAATATGCCTTACATAACAAAATCGGTTATGTATCCCAAAAAGCAGTTCTTTTTAGTGGAACTATTGAATCTAATGTTGCCTATGGTGATAATGGTAGAAATAATAATCTTCAAAACAATGTCATTGATGCCATTTATACAGCTCAAGCTTCTGATTTTGTTGAGGCTTCACCACGCCGATATAATAGCTATGTTGCCCAAGGCGGTTCTAATTACTCAGGTGGGCAAAAGCAACGGATTTCTATTGCCCGGGCAATATGTCGTCAACCCGAAATTATGATTTTTGATGATTCGTTTTCTGCACTAGACTATAAAACAGATCAAAAACTTCGAGAAGCTTTAAAGAAAGATTGTTGCGATGCTACCAAATTGATCGTTGCTCAACGAATTGGTACGATTCGAGATGCTGATAAAATTATTGTTCTTGATGAAGGGGTTATTGTAGGGATGGGAACACATGAAGACTTAATGAAGAATTGTCAAGTTTACCAACAAATAGCTCGTTCACAGTTATCAAAGGAGGAATTAGAATAATGGCAGAAGGAAAGTATTTAGAGAAAAATGATTTAAAAGCTCCTGGGGTTAATATGGGTAGTAAAGAAAAATCTAAAGATTTTAAGGAAACATGGTTAAAATTGTTAAAATATTGTAGAAAGTATTGGATTGTAATGGTTATGGCAATTATCAGTGCCATATTTGGAACAATATTAACCTTGATAGGTCCAGACAGATTATCAGAATTAACAGATTTAATTACAAATGGAATAATGACGGGAATTGATATGACAAGGATTGGTAAAATTGGTCTTACATT
>JAGZCC010000015.1 GCA_018369555.1 Thomasclavelia spiroformis | reverse complement strand
GATCCTTATGCAACAGACACATTATTATCGATTGTTAATACAAAACAATTAACCGACGAAGAAATTGATCGTTTAACTAGTATTGGCGAAACTATTTCTACTTTAGTATGTAAAAGTGAATTAGCCTCGCTAGGTTATCGCTGTGAAACAATTACAAATGCTGAATTGGGAATTGTTACAGATTCAACTTTTAATAACGCTACTATTAATAAGGTAGAAGGAAAAGATATTCTTGAAAAATTAAATTATGCTGATGTAGTTTTTTGTCCGGGATTTCAGGGACATTCAATACATGGCAAAATTACTACTCTAGGAAGAGGTGGAAGTGATTTATCTGCTGTAGCTATTGGAGTAGCAATAGATGCCAGTGAAGTTGAAATTTATAGTGATGTTAATGGTATATATACTGCCGATCCAAGAATAGTTCCAAATGCAATTAAACTTGATTTTATTAGTTATGCTGAAATGTTAGAATTATCAAAAAATGGAGCAAAAGTTTTAAATCATCGTTGTGTTCAATTAGCAGCGAGTCATAACATTGCTATTCATGCACGTTCTTCTTTTGAAGATATTCCAGGAACATATGTTATAGGAGATGATCGGATTATGAAAGAAAATTTAAACCAATTAATTATTTCTGGTATTACTGGTTCTCAAAATGAAGCTAGAATTACTTTGGTTAAAGTAGACGCAACAAATAACAGTGCTGGTAATTTATTTAAAAAAATTGCTGATGCAGGTGTAAATGTAAATGTCTTTAATCAAGCACTAGTCGGTGGCGGAAAAATGGATATCTCGTTGATTATTCGTGATGTTGATGTCCCTACTGTAGTTAATATTATTAATGATTTAAAACCACAATTAAATGCTCATCGCGTAATTGTTCGTGGTAATATTGGAAAAGTCTCTGTTATTGGTGTTGGAATCAAAAACAATCGTGGCATGTTCCAAAAAGCTTATAACACACTAAATAACAATGGGATTAATGTTGAAATGACATCTTGTTCAGAAATAAATATTTCTTGTTATATTGATCGTGATGATGTACGACAAGCACAAATTTTATTACACAAAGCATTTTTAGGAAGGGGAAATTAAAAAAATGAAAAAATATAAGGTTGCTATTGTTGGCGCTACTGGAGCAGTAGGAAGAGAAATGTTAAAATGCATTTTTCAATTCAACTTTCCTTTTGAAAGTATTAAACTATTAGCTTCTAGTAGAAGTGCAGGAAAAGTTGTTGAATTTGAAAATTATAAATTTACTGTTGAAGAATTAACAGAAAATAGTTTTGAAGGTATTGACGTAGCATTTTGGTCAGCTGGTGGAAATATTTCTGCAAAATATATGCCATATGCTATTAAAAATGGTTGTATCAATATCGATAATACTAGTCATTTTAGAATGGATCCTGATGTTCCTTTAGTTGTACCAGAAGTAAATTCCGAAGCATTAAAAAATCATAAAGGAATTATTGCTAATCCTAACTGTACTACTATTCAAATGGTAAGTGCATTAAATCGTTTAAACGAATATTTTGATATTGAAAGAATCATTGTTTCAACATATCAAGCAGTTTCTGGAGCTGGAGTTGCAGGAATGGAAGAACTATATCGTCAATCACAAGAAGTTTTAGATGGTAAAGAACCTATCGCCAAAACATTACCTTGTGCTAGTGACAAAAAACATTTTCCAATTGCTTTTAACTGCATACCACAAGTAGATGTGTTTAATTTAGACAATCATTTTACTAAAGAAGAAATGAAAATGGTTAATGAAACTAAAAAAATCTTTAACAAAGATATTAAAGTTAATGCTACTTGTGTTCGAGTTCCTGTTTTACGTGGGCATTCAGAATCAGTTTATATTGAAACTAAAAAACCTATTGAGATTGATAAAGTATTTGAATTGTTAAAAAATTCGACTGGTGTTGAGCTATATGATGATATTGAAAATCAAATATATCCAATGGTAAATTTATTTGTAGGTGATGAATTAGTTCATGTAGGACGTGTTCGTAAAGATTTGGATAATCCAAACGCTTTGAGTTTATGGATTGTTGCCGATCAATTAATGAAAGGTGCTGCATATAATTCAATTGATATTGGATTAAAAATGATCGAAATGGGATTACTATAAAGCTGTAAAAACAGCTTTTTTTTATACTTTTTTATAACTTTGTTTAGCTTTTTTCCGTTATGTTTTAGATTAACTGTCTATACTAATAACGAGGTGAACAATATGCATAAACATAAAAAAAACTTTATTATATTAATAAATATCATGCTAGTGATTGCATTTTGTTTAGTTATTTATAAAATTTTTAAAACCTTTGCAGGAAATCCAGTTATATTAAAAAAAGAATTAATGAAATTTGGAAATTTAGGAAAAGTAATATTAATATTGATTATGGCTTTTCAAGTAATCTTTGTATTTCTACCTGGTGAAGTAATTGAGGTAGCAGCTGGTTTTAGCTATGGTACTTTTGAAGGTTTAATCACCTGCTTACTAGGAACAATTATAGGAACAATTATTATTTATGGTCTTCTTAATAAATACGGAATAAAATTTATTAATAAATTTTATGACACTAATAAAATAAATCAAATAAATTTTTTAAAAAAAGAAAAACATTTAGAGATAATAATTTTTATCATCTTTTTCATCCCAGGAACCCCAAAAGATCTTATTACTTATCTAGCACCATTTACTAGATTAGAACTTACAACCTTTTTAGCAATTACATCAATCGCCAGAATTCCTTCCATTATTACAAGTACAATCAGCGGTAGTGCTTTATCAAATCAAAATTATCAATTGACTATCTGGGTTTTTATTATTACTGGTGCTATTTCAATTTTAGGATTATTAATTTATAAAATTTATGTATATAAAAAAAATCTTTAGAAAATTTTTTGAATCATTTATTCCATTCTTAATATTTAAACATTATAATATTAATATTAAAGGAAGGAATGTAAAAATGAATCAAGATAATATTTTAGTTGTAGAAGATGAAACAGAAATTGCTAAAGCAATTGAAATATATTTAAAAAGTCAAAATTATAATGTCTATATTGCAAATAATGGCCTAGAGGGCCTTAAAATCATTGAACAAAATCCAATTCATTTGGCCATTGTTGATATTATGATGCCAATTATGGATGGGATTGAAATGACTATGAAAATTCGGGAACAATATGATTTTCCAATTATTTTTTTATCTGCAAAATCAGAAGATATTGATAAAATCACTGGCTTAAATATTGGTGGCGATGATTATGTAACCAAACCATTTGTACCAATGGAATTATTAGCCAGAGTTTCTTCACAATTACGCCGATATCACAAATTTTTAAATATAATTAATCAAAAACAAGAAAATAAAAACAAATACATAGTTGGTGGTCTTGAATTAGATATTGATACTAAAGAAGTCAGTGTTGATGGTAAAATTATAAAAGTTACCCCTATTGAATTAAAAATTCTTGAATTACTTATGGAAAAACCAGGACGAGTTTTTTCAAGTGAACAAATTTATGAAAACGTTTGGCATGAAGCTGCAATTAATACCGAAACAGTTATGGTTCATATTCGAAATTTACGTGAAAAAATTGAAATCAACCCAAGTAACCCACAATACTTAAAAGTAGTTTGGGATGTTGGGTATAAAATAGAAAAACAAACAAGCCATGAATAAAAAGAAAACTATATTTTATATTATAACTGTTTCCTTATTATTAATTAGTAGCCTTGGCATTTATTATAGTTATGATATCATGCAAAGTGAAAAAAAGAAGCCAAACTTTAGTAATAATAATATTTTATATGATGTTCTAGAAAATGTTTATTCACTAAGTTTTCAACTAGATAACGTATCTAAAAAAGAAGGTATATCAAAATATATCACTGCAAATAAGGAGGCAACAAATTCATTTTATCAAGATGCTATTTTATATAGTCGTGAAATATCCTTAGAAAAAAAGAATACAAAATATTATGCTGAAGGAAATAATAATAGTTTAGGTAATACTAACGATGATTTAAAAACACTTCAAAATAATCCTGCTTTACAAAATAAATATCAATGGTATTTAAAATTATCCTTTGACGAAAATGGTGATGTCAGCTATGATTCGTTAGGATGCAAAAATTCACAAAACTTAAATTTTTCTCTAGTATGGAATAATTTTAAACAAACTTATTTCCAATATCTTGAAACATATGATGATGATTATATATTACATAATCCAACTAATTTTACTGTTTATTTTGCTATTCCCGCTAAATTAACAACAAATTCTATAGATACCGTTACTTTTTATAGTGGCCTAAATTCAACAACTACAAATTTAAAAAATATACTACCAATTGCAGCTATTGTTGTCGGAATTGTTTGTCTATATATATTAGTTTATCCATATGCTATCGAAAAAGAAATTGCAATTTTTAACAATTTAACTAAAATTAAATTTGAAATTTTAATATCTCTAATCATTCTTGGTTTCTCTAGTATCATCATTATTTTATATGGTTTGATGATAGATACTTTAAATGGATATTATTTAGAAAAACTAATGCGGTTTGTTTCAAAAAATTATAGTCAAATAATTTTAGCAATTATGAACATTGCTTCTTGGGCAACTTTTTTATTTTTATGTATGTTTAGCGTTTATTATTTAAAAGCTATTTTTAACAAAGGATTAAGTAATGTACTAAAAAATGATACAGTTTGTGTGTGGTTATTTAAAACGATTAAAAAATATGTTAATAAAATTAATTCATTTGATTTTAGTAATAATGGCAATAAACTAATTATAAAAATTGTTTTAATAAATCTTTTGGTAATCTCTATTATATGTTGCTTTTTTACGTATGGAATTATTCTTGCTTTAATTTATTCGATAATATTATTTATTATCTTTAAAAAGAACCTAGATGAATTTAAAAAAGATTATCAAATTTTATTAAATGCACTACATAAATTATCTAATGGCGACTTTAATGTAACCATTCATGATGATATTGGTATCTTTAATTCTTTAGGATATGAATTTGCAAATATTAAAGATAGTTTTGAAAAAGCAGTTAATAAAGAAGTAAAATCTCAAAAATTAAAAACAGAATTAATTACTAATGTATCCCATGATTTAAAAACGCCACTAACTTCCATCATAACATATATCGATTTATTGAAAGATGAAAATCTTGATGTTAATAAAAGAAAAGATTATATAGCCACTTTAGATCATAACTCTCTACGTTTAAAAAATTTAATTGATGATTTATTTGAAATAAGTAAAATTAATAGCGGAAATGTTAAACTAAATATTGTCGATGTTGATATTGTTGCTTTAGTTCAACAAGCTAAATTTGAATTAAATGATTATTTTGAAAAAAAACATCTAATTTTTAAAACTAAATATCCAAATAAAAAAATAATTCTCGCCTTAGATAGTTTAAAAACATATCGTATTTTTGAGAATTTACTTATTAACATTAGTAGATACGCATTAGATAATACTCGTGTATATATTGAAATTAATGATTATAATGATTGTATTGAAATAGTTTTTAAAAACATTTCAGCTAACGAAATTAAAATCAGTGAAGAAAGATTAGTAGAACGTTTTGTTCAAGGAGACATATCTAGAAATAATAAAGGTAGCGGATTGGGATTAGCAATCGCTAAAATCTTTACTGAATTACAAAATGGTATATTTAAAATAAAAATTGATGGTGATTTATTTAAGGTTATCGTTATTTTTAAAAAATAAGTAATTTTATTAAATTAAAATGTTTTTAGGGTCATTCAATTTCATGAAATTGAATGACCCTAAAACTTTATTATTTATATTTCTTTAATAGCCCTACACCAATAGGATGAGGACCTGTATGAACACCAATTGTTGCTCCAATCTGACGAATATAAACTTCATCATTAAAATTAGGTTCAAACTCTTTTAATGCAGCTACAAAATTATCCTTGAATTCTTTTGCTTCATCATAATTATATCCAAATCCCACACAGAAACGATAATCATCTACATCGAATCGATTATCTTTAAAATAACTAATAATTTGTTCAATTATTTTTTGCTTTGATTTCTTTCTACCTCTAGTTATACCATTATTAAATATCTCACCTTCCTTTAATAAGATGAGTGGTTTAATCCCTAAAGCTCCAGCTGCAATTCCAGATAATTTACCAACACGCCCACCATGAACTAAATAATCCATACCATCAATAGTAAAGAATATTCTACCAGTTTTTTTAATTTCATTTACATAACTAACTGTTTCTTCAAAACTAGCACCTAAATTCTTCTTAATTACGGCCTCTTCAATTAACATTCCCTGTAAAACGGTATTAACAGTTGCATCAATTATTTCAATTTTAGCATCCGGATAATTATCTAATAATATATTCTTAGCATTAATTGCCGAATTAAAGGAACCTGAAAATTTAGTTGAAATACAAATACAAATAATATCATTACCAGCTTTCAAAATTGGCATAAATACATCTAAATAATCTTGAATCGATGGCATTGATGTCTTAGGAAACACTTTAGGATTATCAACCATAAATTGATAAAAATCTCTAATATCTAAATCAACAACTTCCTTTTGATGATTAATGCCATCCGTAGATACATAAAATGGTATAACTTCAATATCTAATTCTTTTATACGTTCAACACTTAAATCACATGATCCATCAGTAACAATTTTATACATAATATTTCCCTCACTCTATATTATTATATAATATACCACTATTTTATTAACTTTAAATTAACAAAATAAAAGCATATGCATTGATATGCTTTTTTTCATATTTCCTTAGGTAAAATCACTTTAAAAGTAGTTCCCTTTTCTAACTTACTTTTTAATACAATATTCCCCTGATAATACTGTACAATATGTTTTACTATAGCTAAGCCAAGACCAGTTCCTCCGGTTTCTTTGTCACGTCCTTCATCACATCTAAAGAAACGTTCAAAAACACGACCTTGATCAATTTTAGAAATTCCTCTTCCTGTATCACTTACCTCAATTATAATATTATATTCCACTTCATATACTTTAATTGTAATACTTCCACTTTTTTTATTATATTTAATCGCATTAGTAATTAAATTACTTAACAATTGATACATATGTTGATGATTAGATAAATAAATAATATCATTTATATCTTTATAAACCGTTAATTTTCTTTTATCAATTTCAACTTTCATTGTATCAAGTATTTCACTTATCAATGCCTCAATATGAACCGGATGTTTAATTACATCAATATCCTTATTTTCTAACCTTGATATCATTAAAATATCATTAATTAAATTAGACATATTATTTACTTCAGTATGTATTTTTTCTAATGCCTTTTTTGTCGCTTGTTCATCATTAATAACACCTGTTTCTAATAACTCACTATATCCTCTAATTGATGTTATTGGCGTTTTTAACTCATGTGAAACATTGGAAAAAAATTCTTGGCGCATCTTCATAGCATTATGCTGATCTGTGATATTTACAAATAATAAAGTCACCCCATAATTTACTCTTGCAACATAACAATTGTAATAATGTTTATCTTTTTCTAATAAAATAATTTGTTGTTCATCACTTAAACTATCCAAAGCTCTAATAATTTTAAAATCAAAAATATAATCTTTAATTGAATGATTTAATTCTATCGTATTATTATATAATTTTGCTGCTTTACGATTAATCATCAATACTTTTAAATCTTCATCTAAAAGAATAAACCCTTCTTTCATCTGATCTAAAATTCCATTGATTTTGATTTGTTGATCTTTTAATTTATTCATTGTATCTTTAATTGTTAATGCCTGTTCTTCAAGTTTTGATGCAATAATATTAAATTCATCATATTTATAATAACCAAATTCTAATTCTCGATATTCTTTCATTTTTGTAATTTGATTTGTAATATCATTAATCGGTGCAGTTAGCGTATTAGCAAAACGCTTTGAAAGAATAACTGCAACAGCTAAAGAAATTAAAACACCTATTCCCATTGGTTTAATTAAAGTTGTTAAATTATCAAAAATACCATTATACGGTAAAGCTAAACGAATAATAAAATCATTATTATAGAGTGCTACATATAACATATTTCTTTTCACTGTATTAGAATAACGTCTAGCATAACCAGTACCTTCTTTTAAAGCTTGCTTTACTTCTTCACGACCTTTATGATTCTCTTTCAATCCTTCATTCCCGCTATCAGCTAATACTGTTCCATCATCATCAATAACGGTTAATCTAGTATGTGAATTATATGCAAGCGGATTTAATGCATCGACTTGTGATTTTAAATTATTTTGAGGATCTAATTGATATTCAACTAATTTAACTGCATAAAGCATATCGTGTTTGGTATTTTCTAACATTATATCAGATAAAATCACCATCGATATACTTGAAGACAATCCCAGTGTAACTATCAATACCGTTAAAAAATAGCGGAGTATTGTTTTATTCACTATCATCACCCTCTTCGTAGAAACGATATCCTACACTACGAATTGTTTTAATATACTTATGACCATCATCATTTAACTTACTCCGTAACGCACGAATATGGACATCAAGTGCACGAGATTCCCCCATGAAATCATATCCCCATATCTCATTCAATAATTCTTCTCGTTCTACAACTCGATGTTTATTATCCATTAGATAAACTAATAATTGATATTCTTTATTTGTTAATTCTAATTTTTTACCATCTAGCTTTATTATTCTTGTTTGTTTATCAACTACAAGATGTTTAGTTTTTATAACATCACTTGTGACATGGCGTCTAAGTAAAGAACGAACACGAGCCTGTAATTCAAGAATTCCAAATGGTTTTGTCATATAATCATCTGATCCACTATCTAACCCATTCACTTTATCTATCTCACGATCTTTAGCGCTTAATATTAAAATTGGTAATTCATTATTTGTTTCTCTAATTTTTTTAATTGCCTCAATTCCATTCATCTTCGGTAACATTAAGTCAAAGATTGCAAGTTCAGGTATTTCTTTTTTCATTTGCTCTAAAGCATCAATAGCATTATCAAACAATACTACTTCATAACCATTACTAACTAATGCTAAATTTATAATTTCCCTAATATTTTCATCATCTTCAATTACAAATATACGTGCATTCATTCCCGTTCCTCCTAAATTAGACGATAATTATCAACTGTTCCAGTTTGATTAAACTCCACCCATTCACAAATATTAACAGCATGATCCCCAATTCTTTCAAAATATTTAGCAATCATTAAGAAATTAATAACAATATCAATATTATCAACTACTTCTTTTACTATCTGTACTAATTCTACCTTAACTTCTTCAAATAATCCATCCATTTTATCTTCCATTTTTTTTATTTCTTTTGTTTTTTTCAAATCATGTTCATGAAATGCTTCAATAGCTCCTTTAACCATATCTCTAGCTAAAGCAGCCATATTAGGGATATGTTCAACCATTTTATATGGACTTTTGACATCTGTTTCTAGTAAAATTTCTGCAATATCAGCACCTTGATCTCCAATTCTTTCTAAATCCGTAACTACTTTCAAAGCTGTCGAAACATTTCTTAAATCACTTGCAATTGGTTGTTGCTTTAAAATCAGTGATAAACAACGTGCTTCAATCGTTCTTTCCATATCATTGATAACTTTATCCCCAGCTAAAATATCACGACACAAATCACGATCACCACTTTTAAAAGCAGCTATACAATTTTCAATTGCTAAAATAACCAAATGACACATTTTATCAAGATCAACATGTAACTTATTTAAATCTTTTTCAAAATTACTTCTTAACATTTTACTCTCCTATCCAAATCTTCCTGTAATATAATCTTCTGTACGTTTATCTTTAGGCATTGAAAATACATCTTTAGTTTCTCCATATTCAACCATTTCTCCAACCAAGAAAAATGCTGTATAATCTGCAATACGACTAGCTTGTTGCATATTGTGTGTAACAATTGCAATAGTATATTTCTTTTTTAGTTGTAATAGTAATTCTTCAATTTTTAAAGTTGAAATTGGATCCAATGCACTAGTTGGTTCATCTAATAAAATAACCTCAGGTTGCACTGCTAATGCTCTTGCAATACATAAACGTTGCTGTTGTCCTCCAGATAAGCCTAAAGCACTTGTATTTAAACGATCTTTTACTTCTTCATATAAAGCAGCTGCTTCTAGTGATTCTTTAACAATTTTATCTAATTCTTTTTTATTTTTAATCCCATGAATTCTAGGTCCATAAGCAACATTATCATAAATACTCATTGGAAAAGGATTTGGTTGTTGAAATACCATTCCTACTTTTTTTCTTAATACAGTAGTATCAACCCGATTGTCATAAATATCTTCGCCATCAAGTTTTACATCGCCTGTAATTTTTATTCCATTAACATAATCATTCATACGATTTAATGTTTTTAAAAAAGTTGATTTTCCACATCCAGAAGGACCGATAAACGCTGTTATTTTATTTGTTTTAATATTTAAATTTACATTTTTTAATGCATGTTTTTCACCATAATACAAATCTAAATTTTTTGCTTCAATCTTATTTTCCATTCTACTTCACCTTATTTACGTCAAATTTATTTGAAATTAATTTTGCTAAAAAATTCAATAATAACACTATAACAATCAATACAAGAGCAATTACAAAAGCCGTTTCATAATTAGCTTTAGCCATTTCTAAATATAATTGAATTGTAAGTGTTGCACCTGAGCTAAATAAATGAGAAAAAACATTTGTTGGTAAAACACTTACTGAACCAGCTGTAAATAACAATGCTGCTGATTCAGCAACAATACGTCCCATTCCTAAAATTACACCGGTTAAAATTCCTGGCATAGCACTTGGTAATAAAACAGTTCTAATCATATACCATTTAGTCGCCCCAATTCCTAGAGCAGCTTCCCGATAACTCTTTGGTACCCCCTCTAAAGCTACTTGAGTATTTCTGCAAATAATTGGTAAAATCATAATTGCTAGAGTAAAAGAACCAGTTAAAATTGAAAATTTTAATTTTAATAAATTTCCAAAAAATAACATTCCAAATAACCCATATATAATTGAAGGAATTCCAGCCAAAACTTCAGTAGTAAAAGAAATAATACTAACAAATTTTTTATTTTTAGCATATTCATTTAGATAGATAGCCCCACCAATTCCAATTGGACAAGCAACTAATAATGTAACAACAATAATATATAAAGTATTAATGATATTTGGTAAAATCCCAACTGTACCTTTTAAAATACTTGTTGTATTAACTAGATAAGAAAAATCAAAATGCGGTATCCCGCGGTATAATATATACCCGATACAAATAACTAAAATCAGCACCGATAAAGCACTAGAAGCTTGAATAAAAAAATTTAAAACTTTATCACTAACTCGATTTTTTTTATCAAAAATACTAAGATTATTCATGCTGATCTCCTTTCTTGATAATGAATGTTAGAACTAAATTAATTATTATGATAAAAATAAACAGTACTAAACCAATTGTAAAAAGTACTTCTCGATGAGTTCCAGATGCATACCCCATTTCTGAGACAATTCCTGTAGTTAAAAAACGTACAGAGTTAAATGGTAAAGGTATATTTACAGAATTCCCAGCTACTAATAAAATTGCCATAGCTTCACCAATCGCTCTACCTACACCAAGAACAATTGCTGAAACAATTCCTGATTTAGCACTAGGCAAAACAACTTTAAAAATAGTTTGCATTTTACTAGCTCCTAGCGCTAATGAACTTTTACGATAATCATCAGGTACAGCATTTAAAGCTGTTTCTGTTATATTTATTAAAGTTGGTAAAATCATAATTGCTAAAACAATGATCGCTGAAATTAAATTTGCTCCACCAGTAAATTGATGTGTCTTTGAACCTGCAAAAATTATTCTTTCTAAATCATACATTACTGGACAAACTAGTAAAATACCTAATAATCCATATACAACAGAAGGAATTCCAGCTAACAATTCAATTGCTGATTTAACAACTTTTCTAACTTTAGGATTAGCTAATTCAGCTAAATTAATTGCTGTAAATAGCCCAATTGGTACACCAATACAAATGGCTAGAAAAACTCCAACAATCGATGTCAAAATAATTAAAAGTATTCCATATTGTGGATCAGCCGCTGTTGGTGCCCAAACTGTTCCAAAAAGGATTTCTAATAAGCCTTCTTTGAAAATTGCTGGTGTTCCTGAAACAATCATATAACCAGTAATAGAAATTACCGCAATGATAGATACAATAGCACAGCCACGAAAGATTATCGCGGCTGTTTTTTCTACCAAAGATTTTGTTTTCCTATTACTTATAATAGATAACATATCTTTTTCCATAATTAACTCCTATTTTTTAGCACTTACCAATCCAACTTGTTTAATAACTTTTTGTCCTGCTTCACTATCAATAAATTCAAAGATTGCTTGAACCGTTTTACTTTGTTCACTAATTTTTCCTTTAGTAGCCATTACAAATGGTCTTTGTAGCGAATAACTTCCATTTTTAATAGTTTCCTCACTAGCTTCTACACCATCAAGCTTTAAAGCCTTTACGCTATCTTTAACATTATCCAATGATACATAACCAATAGCTCCCTCAGTTTCTCCAACTTTAGCAACAACAGCTCCTGTTTCATTTAATTCTTGTGCATATTTACATGCATCTTTAACTTCTAGAATTTCTTCAAATGCACCTCGAGTTCCTGAACCCGCTTCACGTCCTACAACAACGATGGCCTCATCTACGCCACCAACCTCTGACCAATTTGTAATTTCACCGGTATAAATTTTCTTTAATTGATCAGTAGTTAAATCATCAACATCATTATCCGGATGAACAATAACTGCAATCCCATCAATTGCAACAATATTTTCTTCCAAACCATTTGTTTTTTCTTCATCTGTTAAACTTCTTGATGAATTACCAATATCTGCTGTACCATTTGTTACAGCCTCAATTCCAGCACCTGAACCAGCGAACTGTGGCTCTAAAATTAAATTTGGATAAACTTCTTTAATCGCTTCTGATAAACCATTTACAAAAGGTTCCATTGATGTAGACCCATTAAGACTTACATTTCCGCTTATATCTCCATTTGATGTATCTGCAGAAGAATCATCTGATTTCCCACAACCAGTAAGTCCTAAACATAATACTAATGTTAATAAAACTCCTAATGCTTTTTTCATTTTCTTAATTCCCTTTCTTTTTATTAAACTTAAGACACACATATAATAATCAAAAATATTTAATTCATATATCAATATTTTGTATTAATTATGTTAATTTTATGTAAAGAAAAAAACAGAAATTCACTCGAATTTCTGTCCATACATTCTTAACATAAGTCTTAACCTTTTCTTAACAATTTCCTTTAAACTTAATGGTAATATAACCTCCACATTAGTTTGTAACATCATCAACCAACCTACTAATCCATCAGATAATGCAACATTTTTAATCAAGCCTTCAAGTCTTCCATCAAATCTTTTACATACAAAAATATCTTTTCCAAATTGATTAACAACTTCTTTTAAAACTTTTTTATCAAAAATAATTTTTAAATCAATTCTCTCATTACTAAGATACATATTTACATTTTTATCAAATTCTTTTTCCATATCAAATTGATCTCTAATATCTTCATACTCACTATTATGATTTATTACAAAACGCATCCGATCAACACGATAAACACTCAAACTATCTTTACGCTTATTAAAATATCCAATCAAATAATAATTGTTTCCATTTAAAATTAATTTATATGGTGATACTATGTATGTTTCATTATTTTGATTTCCATTTTTATGATAAACTTCTAATAACCGATTATCTACAACATCATAGCTTATATATTTAAATGCAATATTTTTATGATTATTGATTGCTTTAATAATTGTCGTAAGACTTAATAATGAATTATAATTCAATTCATTATTACTTTCCTCAATATTTAAACGTTCTAGTTGCCTTACATTACTCAACAATGATAATTTATCAGATAGTTCTTTAGCAGAATTTTTATCCAAATTAGCATTAAAATTCACACTATCCATTAATAACTGTAATTGTCCATCATTGAAAAATTCATTTTCAATAACATAACCAACCCCTCTAATCATTTTAATTAAATTCTTACCTGTATATAAAAAATAAAATTCATTCAAACGATCAATCAAGCGATAAACGGTTTTAATATTCATACTATAACCACAGCACTCCAAATATTTTAAAATTACTTCCCCACTAATTGGCTGCTTACTCTCACTTAAAATTTTATATACAAAATACATTTTACTCCCCATTAGTATCCTCCTATACTATCAAAAACTCCAAAGACATATCCATTTTATTACAATACTTCCAATATAATCGTAAACTATAATTACGCAATTCAGGAATAAAACATTTTAAATATTCATCCATTGTCACATATTCTAAATGCAAATATGCCTTTTTATAACATCCCTCTAATAACAAAATATAACTAGCTAAATAATGATAACGTTCAATACTTAAATTCAATCGATTCGATAATGTTTCGATAAATGATTCTAAGACTTTTTCATCATATTTAATTAAGTGTCTAATCAAACAATATGTTGTAATACAAAAACCAGCTTTTTCAATAATATAATTTAATAATTTGTATTTATATACTAATAATGGCTGATAATATTTATCTAACAAAATATTCATAAACACTAAATGATATTCAATTTCATCAAAGCACATACTATCATCAATTAATTTTTTTATTTTACTAAAAATAATTAATTGTAAATTCTTTTTTTTATTTATCTTCTTTTTAATACTTTTTATTTCAAAACTAGTATTAATAATATCATGAATATCTTGTAGCCAGTATCCTTCACTAATTTTTAATAAATAGCGTTTTACATCAACAATATCTCTATCAACAATATTTTGATAACTTTGTACTTTCATATTAATCACTCCTTATATTCATCTATATTATAGTAAATATAAAAAGTTTATGACTTTATCTTTTTAATACTAAAACCTAAAAATTGGTTTTATTATTATTTTCTATAAAATAACACTACGTTATTATGCTTTATTAAACATTTCTAATTTTAATTTAAGTATTTATTATGAACATTCAAACTATTTATATATCATTTTAACTTCACCAATTTCATCATACATTCACATAAAATAAGTTATCTATTTTTACAATAAAATCCATTTCCTGATTTAAACCCTTTATCTTTAAAAATTAATAAAAAATGAGGTTATCATCATAACCTCAAATAAATCATTATATATCTAATTTATCTAAGAATTTTTTTATTCTTGTAGTTGCTTCCTTAATTTGTTCAATAGAATATGCATAAGAAACTCTAATAAAGCCCTCTCCCGCTTGTCCAAAAGCAGTTCCTGGTACACAAGCTACCAATTGATCTTTTAAAAGTTCTTCACAAAATTGCTGCGAAGTCATTTTAGTTGATCTAATACATGGAAAAACGTAAAAAGCTCCTTGAGGGGTAAATGTATGCAATCCCATATCATTGAACGCTTTAACAATGTAATTACGTCTTAACATATAAGCTTTACGCATTTTTTCTATCTCATCATCACAATAACGCATTGCTTCTATTGCCCCATATTGAGCCGCTGTTGGTGCTGACATAATTACATATTGATGTATTTTATTCATGGCTTTAATAATAACTTCATTTGCTAAAACATATCCCAAACGCCATCCAGTCATCGCATATGCTTTAGAAAAACCACTTACTAAAATAACTTGATCTTTTATTTCATCAAAAGATGCAATTGAACAAAACTTTTGTTCATAAGATAATTCCGCATATATTTCATCTGTTATTACAATCAATTCATGTTTTTTTATAATTGGAACAATCTTTTCATAATCTTCCTTTGTCATAAAACCACCAGTAGGATTACTTGGATAATTCAATAAAATTGCTTTCGTTTTAGGAGTAATAGCATTTTCTAAAAGTTCAGGTGTCAATTTAAACTGATTTTCCTCTTTTAAAATAATATTAACTGTTTTACCCCCAGCTAATATAACCCCAGGTGAATAAGCTACATAACTAGGTTGTAATAAAATAACCTCATCACCAGGATTAATAATGGCTCTAAAGGCCAAATCAATAGCTTCAGATCCTCCAACTGTAACAATACAATTTTTATCATATTCATAATTTAAATTAAATTTTCTTTTTTGATAACGACATATTTCTTTTCTTAACTCAGACAAACCTCGATTAGCAGTATAAAAAGTTTTACCTTGTTCAATTGAATAAATAGCCGCTTCCCTAATTTGCCAAGGAGTATCAAAATCAGGTTCCCCAACCCCAAGTGAAATAACTCTCTCCATTTCAGAAGCTAAATCAAAAAACTTACGAATTCCGCTAGGAGGAATTTCCTTAACAACATCATTAATAACTTTATTTAAATCCATCATGGTGTCACCAATAGCCTTTCTACAGATTCTTTATCATCGTCATCAAAAATAACACCATTATTTTTATATTGTTTCAACACAAACATCGTTGCAGTTCCTGTTACGCCATCTAAAGGTGCTAACTTAGATGCTACAAAACGTGCTGTTTCTTGCATTGTATGGCCTTTAACGATTGCTACAAATTCAAAGCTACCACTAAGTAAATACATTGTATCTACTTCTGGAAAAGCATAGATTTTTTTAGCAATACGTTCATAGCCATGCTCTCTTTCTGGAGCAACATTAATTTGTATTAATGCCATAACACTGTGTTTATTTGTACGATCCCAATTAATAATCGTATGGTACCCACAAATAACTTTATCTTTTTCTAACTGATCAATTGTTTTAGCAACATTATCTTCACTTTCATTTAATGCCATTGCTAAATCAGTTACTTCCATTCGTGCATTATTATGCAGTAATGATAATAATAAATTTTCATCCATACCTATATATCCTCCAATTTATTTTATTCATTATATAACATTTTATGATTAAGGTAAAGTTTGCAATAACTGTTTAAATATCTTTAATCGCTATTTTTTATAAATATATTAATTATACACTATATTATAATATGTGAATAAATAGTAATTAATGTTAACCACTTTAAAATATATATGATTTTAAGAGGATGTTTTAACAGTTTTTACATAAATATTTATCATCATATTTATATTTGTGTTAAAATAATTAAAAAGGGGGAATATGAATGCATACTTTTTATGTATCTAGCTTTGGTAAAAATAGTAATAAAGGAATATATATTGTACATTTTAATGAAACTAGTGATGAACTTTCAATTGTACAACATATAGTTACTAAAGATTACCCATCATATATGGTTATCAAAAATAATAATTTATATGTTACTTATAAAAACGCTAATCGTTCTAGTGATGGTGGTGGTTTAGGAAGTTTTGCAATATATAAAGATGAATTGATTATTAATAATAATTTTGCATCAAATGGCCGCTCATATACTCACTTATGTATTAGTGATAATTCACGTTACCTTTTTGCTGCAAACTATCAAGTTGGATCTACGGCATCGTATTTATTAGAAAATGGACATATTAAAGAAAAAATTGGAGCAATTCATCATATTGGATTAGGACCTGATTTACTCAAAAGACAAACTAGCCCACATTGCCATTATGTTGGTATCAGCTCTGATAAAGAATTTGTCTATGCAGTTGATTTAGGAGCAGATAAAGTAATTATGTACAAATATCATGACGGGAAATTAGAAGAAGATTCAAATCACAATTTAAATGTTGTTCCAGGTTCAGGTCCACGACAAATGATTTTCTCTAACGATGGTCGCTTTGCTTATTTACTAAATGAAATATCTAATAATATTATGGTATTTAAGTATAATGATAAATATCTAAATTTAATACAAGTATTACACACTACACCTCATCATTTTCATGGTTTTTCTAGTGCAAGTGCAATTCGTTTAAGTGCATCTGGTAAACATTTATTTGTTTCAAATCGTGGACACGATAGTATTGCTTTGTATCGTATTAATCAAGAAACAGGTAAAATTACTTTATTATATATGGTACATACAGGTAAAACACCTAGAGATTTTAATTTTATTAATTCCAAATATTTAGTTGTTGGAGCACAAGATGATAATGAAATTGAGTTATTTAAATTTGACGAAGAAAAAGAGGAATTAGTCAGAACTGCAATTACTTTAGCTATTCCTTCACCAGTATGTATTGCTGCTAAGAAAGAAAAAGAAAAATGAAATATGAAATAAAGGAAGAGCATTTTCCTATTGTTATTTGTCATCTAAATAAAGGAGAATCCGTTGTTTGTGATAATAATGCAATAAGTTGGATGGATCCAGTGATGGAAACGAAAACTTCTAGTAGCTATATTTTAAAAATATTTGGAAAGATATTTAGTAGTAAAGCAGTTTTTCAAAATCATTATATTGCAAAAGATAATGGAGCAATTGCTTTTGCTTCTTCTTTTCCAAGTAACATCAAAACAATTGAAATAACACCTGATAAAAATATTATTGTGCAAAAATCATTATTTTTAGCTGGAAGTGGTGATATAAATGCATCAATATTTTTTAATAAAAAATTTTCGTCGAATTTAATTAATGATGAAGACTTTATTATGACTAAAATCAGTGGTAATGGTATTGTTTTTTTGGAAATTGATGGTAGTGCTATTGAATATGATTTGTTACCAGGTCAACAAATCATCATTGATACTAAATATTTAGTGATGATAGATGCTAGTTGTACTATTGAAACTCAAAATATAATTAAGAATATATTTCTTAAAGATGATGATTTTTTTTATACAACTATTACTGGACCTGGTAAAATTATTCTTCAAACAATGCCAATTAGTAATGTTACTAGTCATCTTATTCCATTTTTACCTAGAAACAATTAAATATTTTTGTATTTTTTAATAAAATATTTGAAAAAATTATTTCAAAACGTATACTATATATATGTATTTTAGTTATATACAATTATACACGGAGGCTTTCTATGATTAATAAGACATCAAGTATTGAATTTAAAAAATATGGGTCAACCTATGAAGAACATATGTCAATTAAAGATAATAATCTAATATGTAGAAAATTAAATACATCAGGGAGAATTATTAGTCATATGTATTGTTTTTCTTGCCCGGTATATATCGAATTGACAGAAGGAATCGCTTCTATTTTAATTGGTAATAGTCTAGACCCAGATAAATTAGAAACTTTTGCAATTCATCATTATTTAAAAATTGATGCAAACAAATATTTTAATATTATTCCATTATCTCAAGAAATTGAAAGTTATTTAATAACTCCCGCAAATTATAATCTAAGAACTGAATTTTTAAATCCACCATATGTTTATAAACCAATTATTTCTAAACTACAAATTGAAGAAATTCTAGGTTATTATTATGTAATTAAAAGTCCTAATTATCGTTTTAAAGGAGAGGCTCATAAACATTATGAGTTAACATATGTTGATCATGGTAGTCTGGACACAACTGTAGAAGGAACGACGTATACTTTAAATAGTTATGATTTAATGTTATATGGACCAAATCAATTTCATACTCAACAGATTACAAAAAATAAATCTTGTTCGTATTTAACGGTAATATTTAATATGGATATTATCGATAATGATGCTATTTTAAATCGTGTTTTTCATTGTGATAATGAACTTCATACTATTTTTAATAAATTTGTTAAAGCAAGTTCAAATTCATTACCTTACTCAAAAACACTAATGCTTTGTTACTTACAAGAAATTATCATTTTACTTACACAGTATGATTCATCAGGTGAAACAAAACACATATCTACTGGTTCAATGCAACATTTCCAAGATGGATTATTACAAGAAATTTTAGATTATATGAATTCAATGATTACAGAACCTTTAACAATTGAAGAAATATGTCATAAATTTTCAATTTCCCGTTCTTCTTTACAAACATTATTTAGAAATCATTTAGAAATTTCTCCAAAAAACTATATGGTTCAAATAAAATTAAAGAAAAGTAAAGAACTTATTCGGGAAAATAAATACACAATTAGCGAAATTGCTTTTATGCTAGGATTTAGTTCAATTCATTATTTCTCTAGAACGTTTAAACAACATTTCAATCTTACTCCTAGTGAATATGCAAAAAAATTATATAAATAACGGGCTGTAACGAATAAAGATTTTTAATCTCAATTCGTTACACCTTTTTTACTTAATATGAGAAAAATAAAAACTGTTGAATAATTTCAACAGCCTTTATCTGATCAATACAGTTTTTTACTAAAAATATAGGGAAATATTTTTATGTAGTCATTTAGGAGAAAGGAATAACGTTATCTTGACTACAATTATTAGTATAGAAAATAAATAACGTTATAATTATTGATAATTTTAGGAATTTATCTAGCTATTTCGTTAAATTATGTTATTGATACTCAATTACCTTAAAATTGAAATCATGTAGTTGTTTTAAGGATTTATTTGTTATTACCTCATTTGGTTTTCCTTGAAATAAAACCTATCCATTTTTCATTGCGATTATTTCATCACTGTAATTAATTGCTTGATTAATTTCATGATGAACCACAGCTAATTTTTAGCAAAATCTTTATTTTTTATAATTCCAAATATAACATAATTTTACTTTCACTGGCCTTATAAATGTGACTTAGTAACATCAGGAAAATAGATTTACCACTACGTCTATTAGTTCTTCTTCATTTGGTAAAATAAATAACCACATATTTGGGTCTTTATTTACTATTATAGCTAGATTTGATTTATAATCGCTATTTATTAATTCAATATATAACTCTTGTAAACTTGCTTTAATTATTCCTAGTGTCATTTCTTTTGTTGTTATGTACATTGTTACTATTCCATCTTTTACTACAACTATTGATGTTTTATCCATTGTATCTGCTGCCATTGATGATTGATCTTTACTAGCATTCCATAAATCTATTCCTGCACTATAGTTCTATCCTTAGTAAATTTATTTGGCGTTTCTAGTTCAATTAAAGTTGGGTTATCTAATCCTAAAGATAATCTTGCTGGTAAGCCTCTTTGACTCCCCATGTAATAAAATTTAACATTAGTCAATTTAGTATTTTTATATAATGTAAATTGTAATTCAGCTACATTTCTTTCACTATCTCTAGCTGTAATATCAACTGCTTTATAAGTACCATCTAACAACTAATACTCAATATTATCAATATATGCAGTCTATTCCGTCATACTTACAAATACCATCTTCTAAATTATATTCAAGTTCTGAAGCGAGGATAGATGCAGTAGTACTAAATGTGATATATGCACATACTGTCATCAGTATTGCATCAACATACATTTCAATATGTACATCACTGTTATCCATCGCAACAGGTATTTTTACTTTTTCTACTTGTCGATTTCCATCACTATCATTGCAATAAGTTAAAATAGTTGCATCATGTTTTAAAGAACTTGTATCTGATTCATAATATTTGATATTTGAAGCCCATTAAACTTAATGTTTTAAATTCAGCAATTAAATACCACTTACCTTCTTCTACAGATGTGACATCGCCCACAGTGAACTTTCACCACCTAGATATATGCCATGCTCGACATACAAAAAAGATCAACTTAATTAAACTTAAGTTGATCAAATATACTATGCTTTATTTACACTTCCAACAACATGCATTTTAGACATTACATATTTTTTAACTTCTTCACGTCCAACACTACAATATTTCTTTGGATCAATAGCATCTGGATTTTTATCTAAGTATTCTTTTACCCCTTTTGAAAAAGCAATTCTTAAATCTGTTGCATAATTAACCTTGCAAATACCACGTTTTACACATTCACTTACAGTTTCATCTGGAACACCTGAAGTACCATGTAATACTAATGGAATTGAAACAACTTCTTTAATTTCACTAAGACGATCTAAATCTAATTTAGGTTCTCCTTTATAAACTCCGTGAGCTGTTCCAATAGCAACAGCTAAAGAACCAACGCCTGTTCTTTCTACAAATTCTTTTGCTTCTAACGGATCTGTATAACCTCCATCTCCGCCATCTAAATCATCTTCTTTTCCACCAACTTTTCCTAATTCAGCTTCAACGCTAACTTTTGAAGGATTACAAGCATCAACTACTGCTTTTGTTAATTTAATGTTATCTTCAAATGATTCATGTGATCCATCAATCATAATAGATGTATACCCTACTCTTAATGCTTGCATTGCAAGTTCAAAACTATTTCCATGGTCTAAATGAATTGCAACAGGTACACTTGCGTTTTGTGCAGCTACTTTCGCATTTGCATAAAAATATTCCAAACTTGCATATTTAACAGTTGAAGGTGTAGTTTGCATAATTACTGGAGATTTTAATTCTTCAGCTGCAGCTACTACAGCCATAACCATTTCCATATTTTCGACATTGAACGCTCCAATTGCATATTTATTTTTTTGGGCATCTAATAAAATTTCTTTTGTTGTAACTAATGGCATATTAATTCCTCTTTTCTTATCAATTCTTGATACGATTATAACATATTTTTTTTATTTGTATATTATTTTGTTTAATATTTATATTATTTAAAATATGTGTAAAAAGTGCAAATTAATTCTTAACAAATCTAAATACTATTTTATATATAATTGCTATGATATCCTCGAAAGGAGATTAGAAACATGAATAATAATCCATTAAAAAAACTTGTAACTCTTCAAAAAGAAGGAAAAGCAGTAGGTATTTATTCAGCATGTAGTGCTAATAAATATGTGATTGAAGCAACATTAAAGCGCGGTAAACAAGATAACTCTTGCGTTTTAATTGAAAGCACTGCAAATCAATGCGATCAAAATGGTGGATATACAGGTATGACACCATTAGATTTTAAAAACTTTGTATTAGAAATTGCTGACAAAGTTGGTTTTGACAAAAATAAATTATTTTTAGGAGGAGATCACTTAGGACCTCTTACTTGGACTCATCTTAATGAAAAAGAAGCAATGGAAAATGCAACAGAATTAATTAAACATTATGTAGGAGCTGGTTTTACAAAAATTCATATTGATACAAGTATGAAAGTAAACGATGATGATCCAGATACTCGTTTAAGTGATGAAACTATTGCTAAACGTGGAGCTTATTTAGCAAAAGTTGCTCAAGATACTTATGCTGAGCTATTAAAAAAAGACCCTGAAGCAATTGCTCCAATTTATATTGTTGGTAGTGAAGTACCAATTCCTGGAGGCGCTGTTGGTAGTGAAGATAATGGTGTTGCAGTAACTAAAGTTGAAGATTTTAAAGCAACAGTTGCAACATTTGAAAAAGCATTTTTAGATAATGATTTAAAAGATGCTTGGGATAATGTTATTGCTGTTGTAGTACAACCTGGAGTTGAAGAAAAAGATTCTGGATGTACTGAATATGATCGTGAAAAAGCTAAAGATTTAATGGCTTCTATTAAAGAATATCCTAATTTAATCTTTGAAGGTCACTCTACTGATTATCAAACAAAAATTAAATTAAAAGAATTAGTAGAAGATGGTGTTGGTATTTTAAAAGTAGGTCCAGGCTTAACTTTTGCAATGCGTGAAGCTTTATTTGCATTAGCTCATATTGAAGAAGAATTATTATATGGTAGAGATGTTAAAACTAGTAATTTAATTGAAACATTGGACAAAGCAATGTTAAATGATGATAAATATTGGAAAAAACATTATCAAGGAACTGATTTAGAAATTCGTTTAAAACGTAAATACTCTTTTTCAGATCGATGCCGCTATTACATGCCTTTACCAGAGGTAAATGATGCAATCAACACATTAATTGATAATCTAACTACATATGGTATACCATTAAATCTTCTAAGCCAATTTATGCCTATTCAATATACAAAAGTGCGTGAGGGTGAACTTGATAATAATCCAGAAGCATTAATCGTTGATCGTATTATTAATACTATTGATGAATATTTATATGCAACAAATCAAAGTGAATTGTATTAATCTATAATAATCCGATAGAAAGTTATAACAAATATTTGTTATAACTTTTTTATTTTAAATAAATATCTACCTGCTTAGTTAGTGGAGTTCCCCCTGCTTCCAAGACCCGCGAGTATATAAAACCTCGCCACACACCAAAAAAAAAGACTGATGCGCCAAAACATCAGTCTTATCAATTTTATTTAAAATTCTAGATATAATAAAATAATATACACTTAGCATAAATATTATTTCATTTTAATACATGCAATAATATTTACAACCACACAATACATCGCCATGATACTTAAAAGTATACTAACTAATAAAATAGCAATATCTGCTTTCATAGTTATAGCATTTAAAATAACCAAAACAGCAAATGCAAAATATAAGATTATTCTTAAAATTGCTTTTTTAGTATCTTTAGATTCAATAATTGACTTTAACATAGTTTGGCGTTTTTCACGATCAAATCTAGTTGTTTGTCTTAAACTACGTAAAAATTTGAATCTAAATAATATTTCTGCTAATAAATAAATTGCAACACCAGTAATTACTACCTCTTTCCAACTTGGAAAATATTCAGAAAATAAAATCATTATCATTAAAATTAATACAAAACGATTTTTATATACAAAGAATTTTCCTTCAACTTTTTTATCAATAATATATCCACATTTACTAATTGAATCATAATAAACAGTTTGTCCTTGACGATCTAAATAAATGTTTCTTCCGGAAATATTATTACTATTTTTATCTACTTTTTTTTGCTTATTTTGTGCCATCAATCATTTCTTTTCCTTTACAATATGTTTGAACTACTTCATAATCTTTATCTAAAACAACTAAATCCCCATCATATCCAACACCAATTGCACCCTTATGATCATCAACGTTTAAACATCTTGCTGGGTTAATTGTACATGAATTAATTGCTGTATTTACTGGAACTAAAGCCTCTTCAATTAAAATTTTTAAACCTTGATTCAATTTTAACGTAGAACCTGCTAAACCACCTGTACTAGTTAAATGTGCACTTCCATCAGGATAAATTTCAATTTCATTTCCACCAAAAATGAATTTAGAGCCTGCTGGTGAGCCTTTTGCCATCAATGCATCAGATACCATAATACTATAATTTGGTCCTTTAGAAGTAAAATAATTATTTAATGCAGCCAATGTAGAATGATTTCCATCACAAATAATTTCACCATACATATTTCTAATTCTATATGCACCACCTACTAAACCATTAGCACGATGATTAAATGCAGTCATCCCATTATAAACATGTGTCATTGAACGTGCTCCATAAGCATATGCTCTAACCGCCTGTTCATAAGTAGCAGCTGAATGTCCAATACTTACAACTACCCCATTTTCTGCGCAATATCTAGTAAGGGCAAAGTCATCATCTGTTTCAGTAGCCATAGTAATATATTTAATTAAACCATTAGCTGCTTTTTGATATTTTTTAAATTGCTCAACTGTAGGTTTAACAATATATTGCTCTGGTTGTGCTCCTTTATATACCATATCAAGATATGGGCCTTCAAAGTGAATACCTAAGACTTCTGCTCCTTCATATCCTTCTTCTACAACTTTAGCAACATTTGCTACTGCATTAGTCAATACTTCCTCACTTTGTGTAATTGTTGTAGGAAGTAATGACGTAACACCTTCATTAACAATATTTCTAAGCCAATATCTTAATCCATCTTCTTTAGCATCATTTGTATCAAAGCCATAAGCTCCATGGCAATGAATATCAATAAAACCTGGTAATATTCTATTATCACCATAATCTTTATCTACTTCTTTTTCATCATAATCATAAATCCCTATAATTTTACCATCAACTATTTCAATTTGTCCTGCAACAAATTGATCTGCTAACCAAATTTTTTTACTTTGAATAATCATTTTCTTTGCCTCCTATGTTATTTTGAAGTTATATCTTCATTTTCTTACCATACACATTATATCATGTTATCACAAACATTATGTATAATTTTTAATATAAATGGTAGACATTTTAATATTTATAATTTTCAACAAACTAATTATCACTTTTAGTTAAGGTATTGTTTATTTGAATTTGATTGTTATAATGTGAACTGTAATATATAAAGAAGAAAAGGAGAAAAAAAATGACAAAAACTATTTTTGGTATTAATGAAGCTCAAATGGGCGAAACAAAGAGTACATATACTCTAACTGAAATTTATCAACAACCTGCAACATGGAAAAAAACATGCCAACAAATCACTGAATTAAAAGATGAATTAAAAGCATTTGTTGATCAAGTAATTACTCAAGATGATTATGATATTATCTTAACAGGAGCTGGAACAAGCGAATTCGTAGGAAACACATTATTTTCTTATTTAAATAAAAAATTAAATTACAAAGTAAAATCGTATGGAACAACTGATTTAGTTGCAACACCTGAAAATTATTTATCAAGAACTAAACCAACATTATTAATCAGCTTTGGTAGATCAGGTAATTCTCCAGAATCTATTGGTGCTATCGATGTTGCTGAAGAAGTTTGTGATAATTTATATCATTTATTTGTAACATGTAATAAAAATGGTGCTTTATCAAAAAGAGCTAGTAGCAATGATCATTGTTTTGCAATTAATTTAGCAGATGAAACTCATGATCAATCATTTGCAATGACTTCAAGTTTCTCTAATATGTATTTAGCAACTTATTTATGTTTTAACTTAGATAATCTTGACCAAGCTATTAATGATGTAGAAAAAATTATTGTAGCTGGACAAAAATTCTTAGATAACCAATATGATATTGCTAAAGAAATTGTTGATAGCTATGATTTTAAACGTATTGTTTATTTAGGAAGTAACGCATTAAAAGGAATTTCTCAAGAATCAGCATTAAAAATGTTAGAATTAACAGCTGGTGAAGTTGTAACAATGTATGATACTCCTTTAGGATTTAGACATGGACCTAAATCAATCGTTGATGATGATACATTAACAGTAATTTACATTAGTGATAATGCATATTCTCGTCAATATGAAATTGATTTAATTAAAGAGATGAGCGGACAAAGAAAAGGTAATAAAATTGTTGCCGTAATGAATGGAAAATGTGATGAAATTAAAGAATTAGTAGATTATGTTGTTGAATTTGACATTGACGGAAAATTTGATAATATATTACTTGGTTTTGATTACATCATCTTAGCTCAAACTGTTGCTGTATTAAAATCATTAGCAATGGATAAAACACCTGACAATCCTTGTCCTACTGGAGAAGTAAACCGTGTTGTAAAAGGTGTAACATTATACCCATATAGTAAAGGAGAATAGAACGTATGTTAGGATTAATTGTAACTGGGCACGGAAACTTTGCAACTGGCTTACAATCTTCATTAAGATTAATTGCTGGAGACAAAGAAAATATGCAGTTTGTTGATTTCGAAGAAAAGGATAGTGTAGAAGATTTATCAGCTAAATTATCTACAGCTATCAATTCTTTATCAAATGCAGATGGAATTTTATTCCTATGTGATTTAACTGGTGGTTCACCATTTAAGACTTCTGTAGAATTATCTGTAAGTAATGATAAACCAATGGAAGTTATTGGTGGAGCTAATTTACCAATGATTATTGAACTATCAATGGCAAAAGATTTTATTGATTCATTAGAAACATTGACAAACATGGGACTTTCTACTGGTAAAGACAGTATTGTTAAATTTGAATTCACAGCTCATAAAGAAGAAGTAGCTGATGAGGATGGAATTTAGAAAATGAATTGGGAAGTCATTTTATGGACTTGTATTACTGTAGGCGTTTTACTTGCTGTAACCGGAATTGTAATCATGGTATTTTCAGCTCGAAACATGAAAAAACGTCGTCAAGAAGTAAGCGAAGTTCATACATCATTAAAAGTTGGAAGTAAAATACTTTTTGCAGGCGGTTTATATGGTCGTATTACAAAGATAAATAATGACGAAACAATTGATGTTGAAATTAGCAAAGGTGTTATTGTAAAAGCATCAAGATATAGTATTCAAAATATTGAAAAGAAATAATTTTAAAACTATAGTCATTTATATCTTATAAAATCTTGTAAATTTTCATTAAAATTTAAATTTTATCTTACTATATTATTATTCATTTTAATAAACGCATAGAAATAATCTCAAAATATTGAAAAAGGGGTATAATGACTAAATTTAGTCATTATACCCCTTTTATTTATAAATATTTTTCACATTCAAATTTAGTAAAGTTATTAATGCAAAAATCAGCACCATAGCTAATTAAATCATCAAATTTATCTCCTATTCCAACTACCATTCCCGCACCAGACTCTTTAGCAAAACCAATTCCAGATTTACTATCCTCAAAAATAATACAGTTATTAATATCAACATTAATTAATTCTGCTGCTTTATTAAACATACTTATCTTATTACTATAATTTCCATCATCATAAACAATTTTATCAAGATCAAACCATTTATTTAAATTAAAAGTCTTAACAAAAAAATCAATATTATCTTTTATTGAAGCACTTGCAATTGTAAAAGGAATATTACATTCAATCAAATAATTAAATAATTCAGTTGCACCATCTATCAAATGTAGCTTATCAGGATTTTCTAAACAAATACCTCTATATATTTCTTCTTTACGCTTAGAATAACTAATAATATCATCGTTATTGATATTTTCATCAATACAATGCAAAATATCTCGATTATTTTTTCCATGCATCTTAACTCGTAAATCATCATCTAAATCATTACCTGTAAGCTCTTTGACCATTCTTTGCCATGCAATATTATGAAATGGTGTATCATAAAATAAAGTTCCATTAAAATCAAAAATTATACCTTTAAATTTCATTTTATTTCTCCTCTACTGTATTTGCTTCTAATTCAGCAACTTTCTTTTTTGCTAAAGCAACATATTTTTCATTTGGACTAAAACATACAATACAATCTCTAAAATATGTAAACGCATGTTTTAAATTACCTAAACGTTCATATTGAACTGCAATCATATATAAAATAACACCTAATGAAAAACCATAAAATTTCTTAGAATCAATTTGCTTATCCATTTCATTTATTAAATCATTACGTTTATTAATCATTACCTCATATGCTTGTTGATTGTATTTTACAAAATTCTCATCAGGATATTTTTTTAATTCATTTAAAATTATATCCGCATACTTTTTATTTTCTTTTAAAATAAAAGTATGATAATACAATAATAAAAATGATTTTTTATCTTCGGGATTTTTATATTCACTATCAATAATATATTGAAGTACTTCATCAAATTTATCAACATTTTTATCTAAATAATATGCTTTTGCTTTATATAAATCACATGTATAATTTCCTAAAAATCTTCTTGTTAAAGGCATATCACTCAAAGTTACAGTAAGTGCATAATCCCTTTTATTAATTGATTTATCTAAATTATTAAGCAAAAATTTCTTTATTATTTGAAAGAAAAAAAAACTAATAAATAATATAAAAATAATTGCCATAGTAATAGAATTCATTTTATTAAATCACTCCTTATAAAATAAAAGGTTACGGATCCAATAAGAACCATAACCCCTTAATTCAGTATTTAAAACACTTAGTTTATTATTCTGCTGTTTCAGTAGGATATTCATACCATTCAACAAGTGGAGTATATCCTCCAGGAATAGTATTACCGTCAGCATCCATAGCTTTAGAATCACCAGTAAAGATTCCAAATGCACATCCAACAATACCAACTACAAGAATTAATAAAATACATTTAACTGGAGTCCATCCTCTTTTAATTAAAGCATAAAGTCCTAATGTAATTACTAATGGTAATAATTTTGGTAAGATACCATCTAATAATGATTGGATATTGATTGCAGGATCTCCTACATATAAACGTAAAGTTGTATTACCATAGTTAGCAATTAAACCACCAACAACGAAAATACCTAAAATACTAGCTGCACGAGTAAATTCTTTTGCATTAGAAGTAAGCATAGTAACAGCTTTAGTTCCTAATCCATAAGACCAGTGCATTAACCACCAACGAATCGCAAATTGGAATGCGTTGAAAATTACTAAGAATAAGATTGCCCCAACGAATGAACCGTCCATAGCAATATTAGCAGTTAACCCAGCAGTAATTGGTACTAAAGTTAACCAGAATAATGCATCTCCGATACCACCTAATGGACCAGCTGCAGAAATACGTACTGAACGAATTGTGCTTGTTTCAGCTTTATTTTGTTCAAGTGATAATACAATTCCCATAACAAATGTTACTAAGAATGGGTGTGTATTTAAGAAGTCTAAGTTATGAGCCATTGATGCCTTTAAATCTTCTTTATTTGTATGGATTTTTTGAAGACCAGGTAAAATTCCCCATAACCAACCACAAGCTTGCATTCTTTCATAGTTGAATGATGCTTGTAAGAAACATGACATCCAAACCATTTTATTTAGAGTCTTTTTATCTAAAGTAGGAGCTGGTGTCAAATCTTGATATTTTTCAGGGATATTATATGCCATCAGACTCACCTCCTGTATTTGTACCTACATTTGTTTTAATTTTTGTATGAATTAAGAAATCATAAATTGCAATTGCTGCACCTACAAATGCACACAATAATAATGTTGCACCAGAAGTAGTTGGATTTGCACTACAGATTACTGACATAGCGAAACCTGCAAGTAAGAATCCCCACATTTCTCCTGACATCATAACTTTCATTAAGATAGCAAATCCTACGAATTTCATAGCTCCACCAGCTGCATCTAATCCAGCCATTACCCATGAATATTCATAAGAGAATTCTTTTAATACATCACCTAAAGCAGTTCCACCATATAAACCAGCAACTGCTAAAATACCGAATAATGAACCTAAAATAGCCATTTCAAGTAAGTTAATATTACGAATACCTTTTACATCAGCATTAGCTGCATATTCATCAGCTTTTGCCATAAATCCTGACATAATTGTAAATGTTAAAGTTACAGCATATTGTCCAAATACTGCAAATGGAATAGCTAATCCCATTGCTGCACCTACACCATCAGCAGTTGCTTCCATATTTAAAGAAACTGCGAAAACTGTTGCCATAATTCCACCTAAAATAGCATTTGGTGGTTGAGCTCCACCGATTGGCATACTACCAATTTGAATTAATTGGTATGCCCCACCAACTACAACACCTAATTGGAAATCTCCTAAAATTGCTCCAATAATAGGACAAGTTACAATTGGTTGATACAATGATTCCAAGAAACTGAATTGGTCAATACCCATAATAAATGCAACGATAAAAACCAATAACGCTTGGATAATGTTTACATCCATGTTTTTTCTCCTTTCATTTATCTGTTTAAACAGATCCCTTTCCTATTTAAATAATTTGTCGATGCTTTCAGCTGGTGTATCTGGAACACGTTTAATTTCCAATTCCACTCCTAAATCCATCAACTTTTTAAAGGCTGCTACATCTTCATCATTTACCGCAACAGATGTAGCTACTTGACGTTTACCTTCAGTCATGTGCATATTACCAATATTTACTTTTTTAATTGGTACTCCACCTTCGACTAATTTTAAAACATCATGAGGGTTATCACAAATGATAAAAATCATTTGGCGATCAGCTGCCTTGTGAATCGTATTAATTGTTTTTTCAATAGTCCAATAGCGTGTTTGAGCATAACTTGGTGCTGCCATGTCCATTAACCCTTGTCTAAAAGTATCTGTAGCAACTTTATCATTGGCAACTAATAATAAATTTGCTCCAACAACTCCAGACCATTGAGTAGCTACTTGACCGTGAATCAAACGTTCATCGATTCTTGTTAAAACTATATTAGGCATATAAATTCCTCCCTTCGCTTGACCTAATTGTAAGCCCTTTAATCTTACACACTTTATTTTATCAATATATAACCTTATAGTCTTTATACTTTTTATTCATGTTTTTATCATTTTAAGTAATACAACTTATCTAAAATCTTAAAATCATGTAATAATCATATTTTTTACAAATATTCTTTATAAAAAACTAATCAATGCTTATATATTTCTAATAAAATTAATAAAAATTATTGGGCATACCTCACCAACAATCTAATTATAATCTTTATTTTGAATAATGTATAATAAAATTTTCATTTTTTAAAAAAAACTATTGTTTTTTAGTTTATTTAGAATTTTAGTTTGTTAATATAACAATTAATTCACCGGCTACATCGTAATTACATAACATTTATATTATCTAATATCTCTTTTATGCCATATTTACTAATTATTAATTTTATTTTGTTTACTATCAATTAATTCATAACAATAATATTTATAATCCTACTAAAAAGTACAAATCTTGTTAATTTATGCAAATTATTTAGTTAAAAACATTTTTTATTCATATTAAATTTATCCTTTAATAATATAATATAGATTTAAAATAACACATATTATTTTATTTTTTAGACTAGTTATCTTAAATAAAATCATATATAATAATCATGTTTTTAATGAGATGACATATAAGTGGAAATAATATAATGAAAGGAAATGAATAAATGAGAAAAATTTTTTCAGTAAAACTGATTACTATTAATGCGATGATTGCTGGAATATATGCAATACTCACATTAGCAATCTCACCTATTGCCTATTCACAAATTCAATTTAGACTATCTGAAATTATTGTTTTCTTAGCCTTTTATAATAAAAATTACATACCTGGACTAGCTATTGGATGTATTCTTGCTAATATGTTTTCGCCATTTGGAATATTAGATATTATCTTTGGTACAATTAGTACAATATTCGTATGCTTAACTATGTATAAAATAAAAAATAAATATTTTGCAGCATTTCTTGGGGCAATAATTACAGGTATAATAGTAGGTGGAGAATTATGGTATCTTTATCAAATACCATATTTAATCAATGCATTGTATATTGCTATTGGTGAGTTATTTGTATTAGTAATTGGTGCTTTAATATTTAATATATTAGAACGTAACGAGCGATTTATCAAGCTATTTATCGAGCAGTAAAAGCAGATAGAATTCTATCTGCTTTTATTATAAAAACAAACCATAAAACAAATTAATATTTTCTATATAAAAAGGAAGAATTAAAACCATTGATAAATTCAACTGTTTTAAAACTTCCTTCTTTTTATTTACTCATATTCTCTATATTATTTAATTCCTGCATGATATTCTTGTAAAGATTTAACTTCATGGCTACCATGTATTTTCATTTCCATAATACCCTCTAATGAGGCTTTTGCAGCTGCAATATTGGTCATATATGGTATTCTCATTTTAATTGCTGATTTACGAATATAACTATCATCATGAACACTTTGTTTACCATTTGGAGTATTAATAATCAAGGCTAATTCTCCATTTGTAAGAGCATCTGTTATATTTGGTCTTCCTTCATGAATTTTTTTAATTTTTTCAACTGGTACACCATTTTCTTTAATTAATTCATATGTTTTACCAGTTGCGACAATTGTGAATCCAGCATCATAATACCCTTGAGCCAATTCAACAACTTCTGGTTTATCTAAATCGCTTACACTAATTAATACTTTACCTTCTGTTGGTAAAATGGTTTTTGCTGCTTCTTCAGCTTTATATAAAGCTGCTCCATATGAACTTGCAAGTCCTAAAACTTCTCCAGTAGAACGCATTTCAGGTCCTAAAATTGGATCTACTTCTGGGAACATATTAAATGGGAATACAGCTTGTTTAACCCCAATATGTGGAATTTTCTTTTCTTTTAATTTTGTTACTGGTGAAGGACGTCCAGTTAACTCTTTCGTAATAATATCAGTAGCAATTTTAACCATATTAATATTACATACTTTAGATACTAAAGGAACTGTTCTAGAGGCTCTTGGATTAGCTTCTAATACATACACTTTATTATCTGCAATAGCATATTGCATATTCATTAAACCACGAACATTCATTTCTTTTGCAATTTTCTTAGTGTACTCTTTAATTGTTTCTAAATGTCGAATAGAAATATGTTTTGATGGTAAGATACATGCTGAATCTCCAGAATGGATACCTGCTAATTCAATATGTTCCATTACTGCAGGAACGAATACATTCTCACCATCACTAATAGCATCTGCCTCGCATTCCATAGCATTATTTAAGAAACGGTCAATTAAAATAGGACGATCAGGTGTTACTCCTACTGCTGCTTTCATATATTGTTTAAGACTCTCATCATCATAAACAACTTCCATTCCACGGCCACCTAATACATATGAAGGTCTTACCATTAACGGATATCCTATTCTTTTAGCAATATCTAATGCTTCATCTACATCAACTGCCATTCCTGATTCTGGCATAGGAATTTCTAATTTTTCCATCATTTCATTGAATAAATCACGATCTTCAGCCATATCAATTGTCTCAGGTGTTGTACCTAAGATATTAACTCCATTTTCTTTTAATTGAGCAGCTAAATTTAATGGCGTTTGTCCTCCAAATTGAGCAATTACTCCAACCGGTTTTTCTTTTTCGTGAATACTTAAAACATCTTCTAAAGTTAATGGTTCAAAATATAATTTATCAGAAGTGTCATAATCTGTAGAAACAGTTTCTGGATTACAATTTACAATAATTGTTTCAAATCCTAATTTCTTTAATGCTAACGACGCATGAACACAACAATAATCAAATTCAATTCCTTGACCAATTCTATTTGGTCCACCACCTAAAATCATAACTTTCTTTTTATCATGATCAATATTATTATTATTATCTTGTGCATTATAAGTAGAATAATAATATGAATTGTTTTCTGTACCACTTACATGAACAGATTCCCAAGCTTGGTTAATTCCATTATTTAATCTTTCTTCTCTAATTGATTTTTCTTCAACCTCTAAAATTTGACTTAAATATTTATCAGAAAATCCATTTTGTTTAGCTTGTTTTAATACATCTACTGGTAATTCTTTGCCTTTATATGATTTAATATTTTCTTCTTCTTCCACTAATTCTTTCATCTGTTCAATGAAATAATGTTTAATTTGTGTTAATTCATAAATTTCATCAATAGTAGCACCTTTTCTCAATGCTTCATACATAATAAACTGTCTTTCACTAGTAGGTGTTGCTAACATATGTAATAGTTCTTCTTTTGTTAATTCATTAAAATTTTTAGCATATCCAAGTCCATAACGGCCAATTTCTAATGAACGAATTGCTTTTTGAAAAGCTTCTTTGTACGTTTTTCCAATACTCATAACTTCTCCAACAGCTTTCATTTGAGTACCTAATTTATCTTCTGCTCCTTTAAACTTTTCAAAAGCCCAACGTGCAAATTTAATTACAACATAATCACCATCTGGTACATATTTATCTAGAGTTCCATATTTACCACAAGGAATATCTTCCATTGTTAAACCAGCTGCCAACATTGCCGATACTGATGCAATTGGAAAACCTGTTGCTTTTGAAGCTAATGCTGATGAACGAGAAGTTCTAGGATTAATTTCAATAACAACAATACGATCACTTACTGGATCATGGGCAAACTGAACATTAGTCCCACCAATAACACCAATGGATTCAACAATTCTAAACGCTTGATCTTTTAAACGATCTTGAACTTCTTGACTAATTGTTAACATTGGTGCACTACAAAATGAATCACCTGTATGCACACCTAATGGATCGATATTTTCAATAAAGCAAACTGTAATCATATTGTTATTAGCATCACGTACAACTTCAACTTCTAATTCTTCCCAACCTAAAATTGATTCTTCAATCAAACATTGATTAACTAAGCTAGCTTGTAATCCACGAGAAACAATTGTCTTTAATTCTTCAACATTATAAACAAGTCCTCCTCCGGCACCTCCCATAGTATATGCAGGACGTACAACAACTGGATATCCTAATCTATCTGCAATTTCTAAAGCTTCTTCAACAGTTTCTGCAATTTCACTTTTCGCCATTTCAATTCCTAATTCATTCATAGCTTTTTTGAACTCTAAACGGTCTTCACCACGTTCAATTGCATCAACATGTACACCTAATACCTCTACATTATTTTTTTCTAAAATTCCTGCTTGATTTAATTCAGAACATAAATTCAATGCAGATTGACCACCTAAATTAGGTAAAAGTGCATCTGGTTTTTCTTTTTCAATAATTTGTGTTAATCTTTGTAAATTTAATGGTTCAATATAAGTAACATCCGCAGTTTCAGGGTCAGTCATAATAGTTGCTGGATTGGAATTAACCAATACAATTTCATACCCTAAGCTCTTTAAAGCTTTACATGCTTGAGTTCCTGAATAATCAAACTCACAAGCTTGACCAATAACAATTGGCCCAGAACCAATTACTAATACCTTATTAATATCTTCTCTTTTTGGCATAATATCCCTCCGTTTATATTTCTTAAAAAAAACATATCAATTACGATATGTTACAAAAAATAGAACTATAAAAGAAATGAAAATGATTAAAAGCATTATTTATATTTTTTTCAACAATACTCTTTAACATCATTATCTCTCCTTTCGTTCACTTATCTATAATATTATACATAATTAGACTATTTAATTCAATAGTTTTATCTGTAATTTAAAAATAAATGCACTGATTAAAAAAATTTGCATCGGCTAAACTAAAATTAAGGTGATACAATGAAAAATTTAACCAGTAGTAACATAATCAAAGAAATTATTGAAAATGTTAAAGATGATATGCAAAATGAAGAAATCATTCATCTTGTTCTTGAAAAACAAGTTTCACACCATAATCAACAAAATATTTCTCAAGGACAAAAGATTGCTGATAATATTGCAAAATTTGGCGGTAGTTGGTACTTTATTGTAATTTTTGTTATTTTATTAATTATTTGGATGCTTTATAATCTTTTTTCTAAAAATAGTATCGATCCTTATCCATTTATATTATTAAATCTAATTCTTTCTTGTTTATCTGCTCTTCAAGCTCCTATTATTATGATGTCGCAAAATCGTCAGGAACAAATTGATCGACAAAGAAGCGAAAATGATTATAAAGTTAACTTAAAAACAGAAATTATCATTCAAGATCTTCATAATAAATTAGATATAATATTAGAAGAATTAGAAAAAATAAATAATTAATTATAAAATTATGCTAAAATGATAAAAAAGAAAGGAACTTCTATATGAAATATAATTTTTTCTATTTTTTATCATTAAGCATTATAATATTTTCTTGTTCTCTTTATTACAAGCAATATCTGCCTAACTACTTAAACCATAGCATTATATTACTATTAATTATTATATTTTTTTACTTATTAATTTTCTTAAATAAACATAGATTTACTAAGATAATTTCATTAGTACTATCAATTTGCTTATTTATCTTTTCTTTTGCCATATTTAATCATAATGATAAATTGTCTACCGATGGTAAATATATTGGAATTGACATTTCTAAATGGAATAAGGAAGTTGATTTACAATTAGCCAGTCAAGAAATAGACTATGTTATCATTCGTTGTGGTTATACTTCTTTGAGCGATGGTAAAAAAACTAAAGAAGATCCCTATTTCAAGCAAAATTTGAAGCAATGTGAAGAATTGTCCATCCCATACGGTATTTATTATTATTCACTTGCCAGGGATGAATACCAAGCAAAAAAAGAAGCGAACTTCGTAACTAAATTATTGAATAATAAAATTCCTCCTCTTGGTGTATTTATTGATTTAGAGGATGAAAAATTCCAAAATGATTTAACAAACAATGAATTAACTATAGTAGCCACAACTTTTCTAGAAAATATTCCAAATCAAAATAAAAAAGGAATTTATGCAAATCATCATTGGTGGTCAACCAAACTTACTGATTCTAAATTAGATAAATACATAAAATGGAAAGCTCGTTATAACGATAAGCCAACAATAGAAGATGAATATGCCATTTTACAATATAGTCAAACCGGTAACATTAAAGGAGTTATTGGTAACGTAGATTTAAATGTTATTAATAATAAATATTGGTAATATAATCAAACTTAGTAACACAAACTAAATATTTACTTTATCCTCGCTTAAACTAGTGTGCGTGTCCGTTTGACATACATCAGTTTAATTAAATTTCAACTTATTTCTTTCTGATAATAATCTATACAATCAAGGCTGTAACGCATTAAAATAATGTGTTACAGCCTCTTTTATATTAGTTAATTTTTATAATATTATATCCTAACTTAGCAAATTCATTTGTGATTGCTTGAATATGTGATTCTCCATTGGTTTCTACAGTAACTCTTAATTCCACTTCTGAAAAACGTGCAAAATTTTTAAATTGATTATGATCAACAGCAATAACATTAGCATTACATTGATTTAATACCTTTGACACTAATTCCAATTGTCCAGGTTTATCTGGTAATTGTACAGAAAAAGTAAATACTCTTCCTCTAGAAATTAATCCTTTATTAATCATAGAAGAAATCGTTAATACATCAATATTTCCACCACTAACCACAGAAACAACTTTTTTATTTTTTTCATATAATTTTTTTAATCCAGCTAATGATAAAATTCCTGAGCCTTCAGCTACTAATTTATGTTTTTCAACCAATAAAAGAAAAGCATCCATTAATTCATAATCATTAACTGTAATAATACCGTCAACATACTTTTTAATATATTCAAAAGTTTTACTACCAATCGTTTTAACAGCTGTTCCATCAGCAATTGTATTAGCTTCTGCTAAAGTAACTACCTGATCTTCATGAATTGCTGCAAGTGCACTAGCTGCCCCTTCTGGTTCAACACCATAAATTTTTACATTTGGATTGATTTGTTTTGCTGCACATGCAATTCCTGAAATCAAACCACCGCCTCCAATCGGTACTAATATTACATCAGCATCTGGCAACTCTTCTAAAATTTCCAATGCAATAGTCCCTTGTCCTTCAATAATATCTTCATCATCAAAAGGATGAATAAATGTATACCCTTCTTTTTTTTGAAGCTCTACTGCCTTTGCATACGCTTCATCATAAACCTCTCCATGTAAAACAACTTCAGCTCCACGAGCCTTTGTTGCTTCTACTTTTATTAATGGTGTATGTGCTGGCATACATATAGTCGCTTTTACTCCTAATTTTTTTGCTGCATAAGCTACCCCCTGAGCATGATTTCCAGCAGAAGAAGCAATTAACCCTTTCATTTTAGCTTCATCATCCAATTTAATAATTTTGTTATATGCTCCACGAATTTTAAAAGCGCCTGTCTCTTGTAAATTTTCTGGCTTTATATAAACGTCATTTCCACATTCATTTGAAAAAGCATCGCTATGAATCAATCTTGTTTCATCGATTACCTCATCTACTCTTTCTTTTGCAGCTTTAAAATCTTCTAATTTTAACATCTTATAATACCCCCTTATTAAAAAACATTATAACATTTATAATAAAAAAATAAAATAAGACAAATTAATTTGATTTGCCTTATCTTGCTTTTATTTGATTTATATTTTCATCAAAAAAATATCCATGTTTATCTAATTTCAATATAAAATCACTTAAATTCATATTATTTATTTCTAGCAGATGCTCTAAAGACATGTCATCATCACGTAACTTAGTATTAAAAAAACTAACTAGCATATCAATATCATTTGGCAACACTATATTTCACCCTTTTCATTTAACATTTTTAAACATTCATATATACCTTCATCATCATTAGATAAAGTAACATAATCAGCAAATTGCTTTACATCATCAACTGAATTTTCCATTGCAACTCCTAAACCGGCAAATTTAATCATTGTCAAATCATTATAGCCATCACCAAAAGAAATTACCTCTTCTTGTTTAATTCCAAGCTTTTCAATTAATCTTTGCAAAGAAGCAGCTTTATCAATATTTTTACCCATCACTTCGATAAAAAATGGTGTTGAACGATAAATACTTAAAGTATTTTCAAACGGTGCTTTAAAAACGTCTAATATACTTTCAACATAATCTGGTTCCCCTGTTAATAATACTTTATTTACTGAAAAATTAATAGCCTTTTTTAAATCATCCACATGCTTAATTGGCATATGATTTATATCACTTTCAATGCGGACATATTTATCATTTTCATCTTCTGTAAGAATCATTTCATCAGTATAAGTCATTACTGCTAAATTAAACTTTTTAGCACAATCATAAACATTATGGGCAATACTTGCGTCATATATATTTTGATAAATAATTTCTTTGTTTTGATAATTAACTACTTTAGCACCATTAAACGATAACAAATATCCGCCGAGTTTATCAAGTTCTAATTCATTTGCTTCATTATACATACCTGCTGTTGGTCTTCCTGATGCCAAAACAATTATAATTCCTTTTTTAGCTAATTCTTGAAGTATAGTTTTAGTTTTAGGCAAAATTTGCTTTTTACTGCTTTTTAAAGTTCCATCTAAATCTAATGCAATTAATTTATAAGTCATATTTCTACCTCTCAATCAACATCAAGTTTATTAAAAGATAGTTATTTTGTCAAATATATTTAACGTATTTATTTTACCCAATTATCAATTAAAAAAACATTTAAACAAAATAAAATATCTAAAACTTTTACCAACTAATTAAATAATTAAATTTTTACATAAAATTAATATTGTCATTGCTAAAAATCCACCAATTAAACCACCTAAATGACCAAACTTAGAAATGCGATCATTCAATAAAGTAAATGCAATATTAATAACTATAATATACATATATGATTGTAATATTGTATAAAAGCTACCACCAACAAAAAATCCTAAGGCTATCATTGCTCCTAAATATCCATAAAAAATACCACTGGCTCCTAATGTTATCGTATTATATACATTTATAAATTTTTTACTTTGATAATAACATGCCCCACTAGAAATAAAGCAACTAATTAAAACCAAATATATATATTGCCATGTTCCTAAAAGAGGTTCAAAAAACCTCCCTCCTAAATAATAAATACAATAAACATTCATAAAAAGGTGCATAAAATCAACATGTACAAAATTAGCCGTTAAAAAACGCCAGTATTCCTTTTTTACTTCTATTCTTGGCATATAAACCTTACATTCCTTTCCGCCTGCGGCTCCAAGGCACACATAGTCATGAAAAATAACTTGTTTCCGCAGGCATTTTATTTTATTCTTTAACTG
>JAGZCC010000105.1 GCA_018369555.1 Thomasclavelia spiroformis | reverse complement strand
AAGCGTGTCTTCATCACACTGAACATACATAAAAAAAGGACCTATCCGGTCCTCTCTAGATGTTAGCTTTTCGTCACCCACTACAGTTGACAAAGAGCCGCAACTTACTTCATAATAGTTGCTATCTATTTGATTTTCTTACCCTTAACTTTTTCCTGAATAATTCTTAGTGTTAAAAATACCTTAGAGTAAATCTTTCTTTGAGATTTCCAGATAGTTTCAATATTATCCCATGAATTTGTTACGATTTTATCTAGTGAATCTTCCAAATGTTCATTAACTACACCATTTATTCTAGATAATCTTATCATTTTCAATACTGACTGAATTAAATTTGATTGTACTAAATACAAAACTTCTTTATTTATTGATTTCATTTTTTCTAGATTACATTGAATTTCCTCTATAGAATTTACTAGAGAAAATTGTCTGATATTAAATTGGTGAGTAGCACTGCTTTTTCTTTGAACATAATGATATGTTGGAGAATTAATTATATTAGCAACTAAATCCGATTCTCTCTTTTGCAACTCCAAAAGGTATCTAATAACAAACTCCGTATCTTCCGCATAATATAAATTTTCTTTAAACTTCAAATCATTACTTTTTATTACTGAATTACTAAATATTTTATTAAACAAAAAGCCTTGATATCTATGATTATCTAAAATATTCATAAGAGTTCCATTAAAACTACAATCATAATTTTTACTTGCTTTGGGAATAACCCGAGTAGTTTCCCCGGTCTCTACAAATAGACTATTTAGAATAAAGGAATTTTCTGATTCTCCTATATATTCAAGAATATTACTTAAATGATTACTATCAATATAGTCATCCCCATCTATAAAAATTATATACTCACCTTCAGCTTCTTGAAGTCCCTTATTTCTTGCTGATGATACTCCTTGATTCACTTGAGAAATTACTTTTATTTTACTACAATATTGATTTTTAAATTCTTCGATAATATTAAGTGAATTATCATCTGAACCATCATTAATAAGTATAATCTCAAAATCATTATAATCTTGATTGAGGACAGAATATAAACAGCGATATAAATAATCTTCTAAGTTATATACTGGAATAATTATAGAAAATTTAACCATTATATTTTTTCCTTCTCCTGTCTCTCATTCCTACAAATCCTCCCAAAGTAATCATTAACAACGTTATACATTGTGGGGTATATGTATTAGCTTGATATATACTAACAAAAATCAATATCATTGGAACATAAAATAAAAATCTATTTTTGAATTGTGAATTCTTTTGTACTTTTTCCAATACTTCTTTACTCATAAAGTAGAATATACATATTAAAGCAATAGCACCTTGAACACCTATTTGGTGTACAAATGATAATAAGGTTGTTTCTGATATAATTTCAATTGATTTATCTTTTGTTCCATCATTAATAACAATGATTTCAATATTAGAATATGTTTGAGCTTGAATAGATTTGATGCACTCTCTTATATACTCCTCTACATTGTAAACAGGAACTATAACGGATACTATGTATTCCTCAATCTCTTTTTTATTAATACTTACTATGCCACCTTTTCTATTACTTTATTAGCCTCTTTCTGATCCATTATTACCATCAATACTGGAAATAAAATTACAAACCTAAAAAATGATGTTTCTGTAAATGCAATTAAAAAATACATCATAATTACTAAACTTTGCAACCTAGTTTGTGTTTTTCTCTTAAGAAAAAATATGAAAAAGAAAGTTACAAATAAAAACAATGTAAACAAAATTCCTTTTGCTAGCAAACTTTGAAGATATGCTGAATCTAACATTGTATTTTTAACATCATTATTCCCTATCAAATGTATACCAAATGTAGAATAAATCTCTTGATAAAGCGACAGACGACCAGAAAGCAAGTTATTGAGGTGTTGATTAATAGGTAACTTTAACAACGAATAAGAGATTATTAAAAGAATTAGTGGTAAAACTGTAATGCTCCTTTTTTCAAAATTTGAAACTTGCTTTTTAGTTTTTTTACTACTAACAAATAAAATACTCAAAATAAACAATAAGATATATCCTGAAGTTCTTGATTGAGTAAAGTAAAATATAATAAAAGTTAAAATGGCAATAAAAATTATAGTTATTCTTTGTCTTTCAGTACTCAAATATAATAACGCTATCGCTACACCTAAAAAGCTTATCATTGCAAAATTCGGTTGGATAAATCCTAAACTCATACGATTGATAAAAGCATCTCCACGCCACATTATCATATCAGAGCTTTTATTAAGAGACATTATTAAATAAAGTAATATTGTCAAAATAAAACAAACACTAGAGGTAACAAAAAATGTTTTCATCACTTTTTTTAAATCTATTTCCGACTTACTTAACATAAAATAGAGTATCCACATTAACCCTAAACTAAAATTACTAGCATTACGATTTAAAACTACAAAAATAAAGGAAATTAGTAGTACAATAATCTCCTTTAAAGAAAATCCTTCTCTTTTTTTACAGAATAAGATATAGGATAAGAGGATTGTACTCGCCATGCTAAAAGAGTATACTGAAGACGCAATTAATCCTGTATTATTTAAATATTCTAAAATTACGACACATAAGGCAACCACTCTCATCTCTCTTGTCATGGTTATTTTATTCATGATAATTATTTTCCAATTCTTTTAATAACTTTTTCATAAAAATCATCCCCTACCCATTTTCTAAGTTGTATTTTAAGTCTTAAAAATTTATCTCTCTTATCTTTCCAACTCATATCATAGTGATGGATGGAGTAAGTATTTTCCGTTATTTTCAATCTATTCGTCTCAAAACTTAGAGGGCATAAATATTCAGTAGGTAAAATTACAGCATTGTCTAAATGTTGAATTTTATTGTTGTTTTTTAGACCATATTTTTTTAAAAGATTTGTCGTGTGGGTTACACAGGTTACATTACTGTTATCTAAAAAAGAAATATCAGTATACAACTCCAGGTTATCTCTCACAATTGGATGATTTACTTCAGCTCCAAACCCTAAACCCGTATTTACTCTACCAGATCTTTCCATTCCTAAATATAAACTATTATACAGCAATTCATCAAGAGATTTTATAAGCTCTACATCCGTGTCAAGATAAATGCCCCCCTCACTATAAATGATATCAAGCCTTGCAACATCCGTTACAAAAGCAAATTTTTTTTCTTGATATGCTTCCTTAATATATTGAATTTTATTTACATCATAGTTTTCCTCAGACCATTGTTTTATTTCATAATCTGGACAAAACCTTCTCCAACTTTCAATACATTTTAGCGCAGATTCTGGTAAAGGTTGCCCTCCGAACCAACAATAGTGTATTACTTTTGGTATCATATCTTCTCACTTTTTATAAATAGCTGGTAAATTTCAGCACTGAATAATTTTATGAATTCAGTGTTGTGATTTACATTTTTTTGTAAGGTATCTGAAATTTTGGAACTAATAATATTTTCGAGAATGTCTTCAACATCTTCGCACAAAATCAATGAGTATCCTTTTTTCACAACCTGTTTACTTACCCAAAGTTGATGATCATTTATATGCTCATTAAATTTCATTTGCCGTGGAACAACTATCGGAATTTTACCTAGTTGTAATACTTGCATATAGGTAGATGGTCCGCCATGAGTAATAATCGTACTCGCTTCATTCATACATCTTTCCATAGTCTCATATCCAATAAACTTTTCCCATTTAGTATATTTGGGTTCATAAGTTGAGTACCCAATTTGCATGAATACATCGTCTTCGATTTCACCATCGCGTACAAGTTCATCAATTTTTTGAATGAGTCGATTAAATGGTTGTTCGTGAGTTCCAACCGTTACAAAAATCATTAGAAAATCCCTCCTAGATTAATCGCTTTAGGGTAAACTTTTTTTAACTCTTCCCATTGAACTATAAACTTATCAGTAACTGGATAAACTAATTTTCCTGTTAAGGTTGGTTTATCGATCCGGTCAAATATTTCAATATAGACTGTCTTTGCACCGAATAGTTTACCTAACCAAAAAAAAGGAACGGCTACCGCAGCACCACTCGAAATAATCAAATCTGGTTTTTCTTTTCTAAGTATTTTAAATGCAAGAATGGTATTTTTTATCGTGTTTTTTACATTTCTATTTGTGGGATAATAACAAGGATAAAATCTTTCTTCTTTCAATATAGATTTTGCATCTGTTTTATCAAATGTGACCCAAAATCTATCTTC
>JAGZCC010000014.1 GCA_018369555.1 Thomasclavelia spiroformis | reverse complement strand
TTTATCAATGATCATCGAAATTTTATTAAAATATGGTTTTGTTAAAGAAGAAATATATTATTTTGATTCATCAACAAAATGTTTAAGTTCAAAAATCGATTTTTCTTTATATTTAGTGGAAATTGATCTACCTGAAAAAGCTGGTTTTGATATTATAAAAAAATTGCGTGATAAAAATGTGTTTGTAATCTATGTAACAGCATGTTCCAAGCATCTTAAAAATGCATTTGATAAAAATGTAATTGGTTATGTTTTAAAAAGTAAGTTAAATGATGAATTACCACTAGCCTTAAATAAGTTTTTTGAGATTTTATCTGAAGAAAAAGAGTTGCAGTTTACTTATAAAAATGGGTTAGTATCAATTAAAATGACAGATATTATGTATATAAAAAGTGATTTAGGTGACTTGATTATTGTTACTGATAAAGCAGAGTTTAGAGTTTTAAATAAAAGCTTATCGCATATTTATACAATTTTAAAAAATAATTTTTGTTATTGTTCAAGAAATGTAATAGTAAATATGGATTATATTAGTTCAATATTAAATAATACTATTTGTTTAAAAAATGGAATAAAATTAAATATTAGTAGAAGAAGATATAAGGATTTATTTATAAAATATATGCACTATAAATTTAAATAATGAGATATGAAAAAAGGTAGAATCACTAAATTAGTGACTTTACCTTTTTATGCATGTTTTATTCGATCCCGTTCTTCAGCTGCTTTAGCATCATTAAAACGATCAAGAGTTCCTACAAGATATCCGGTAATTCTACGGATTCTTTCAAAGTTTTGGGGTTTTAAGACATAATCTAAATCGACATCATTTCCATCGATTGTTATTGAAAGTGATTTTAAAGATTCATCAGGATATTTATTTTTTAAATAATTGATATATGCTTGAATCTCTTTTTCTTCCATATAACCATTTTTTACTTCAACTAGTACACCGTTAAATTCAACCATTGCTATCACCTCAAAAATATTATAGCAGGTTACTTATTTTTTAACATCTAATATGCACCATTAGACCCAATAACAAATAATTATAAAAATAATAATTGAAAGAATGATTTTAAGTACGCGATTGACTTTTTTAAACATGTATTTCATTTTATCACCATTGTATTATATGCTATTTATTATAAGAAAATTTAATCTAAGAATTGAAAAAATTTCATTGTTTTGATAAAATTTTGTAAACACAGAAAGGAGTTAACTATGCAATTACATTTTACAAAAATGGAAGGTCTTGGAAATGATTATATTTATGTTGATGGGATAAACCAAGATGTTTGTATGGATAAAGAGTTTATTAAAAAAATAAGTGATCGACATTTTGGAATTGGTAGTGATGGAATGATCGTTATTTTACCATCAGATAGATATGATTTTAAAATGCGAATGTTTAATCTTGATGGTAGCGAAGGTAAAATGTGTGGTAATGGTATCCGCTGTTTTGCGAAATTTATATATGATCATAAATTAAGTGATAAACATGTTTTAGAAATTGAAACTAAAGCTGGTTTACGAATTGTTGAATTGTTATTTGATGGTGATGAGTGTATCGGGACTAAAGTTGATATGGGTAAACCAATCTTGACATGCAGTGATATTCCATGTAATTATAATCAAGAAACAATGATCGATCAAACAGTTGTCATTGATGGTCATAAATATAATTTAACAAGTATTTCAATGGGTAATCCGCATACGGTAACATTTGTAGATGATTTAGGGATATTGGATTTAAAGAAAATTGGACCTAAATTTGAATTTCATGAAATGTTTCCAGAAGGTGTCAATACTGAGTTTGTTGAAGTTATTAATGATCATTATATAAAAATGCGTGTTTGGGAACGAGGTTCTGGAGAAACTATGGCATGTGGTACGGGTGCTTGTGCAGCAATGTATGCTAGTTATTTAAATAACTATACTAAAAATAAAGTTACGGTAGAATTATTAGGTGGTTGTTTAGAAATAGAGTATGTTAATGATACAATTATGATGTCAGGACCAGCTGTTAATGTTTTTGAAGGAATAATTGAAGTATAGAAAAGGAGAAGATTATGTTAAATAGTGCAGAAGAAATTATTAAGTTTATTGGTGATGCAAAAAAGCAAACACCAGTGAAAGTTTATTTAAAAGGGGAAAATTTACCAGAAGCAACTGATTTTAAGATGTTTGGTGGTAGTGATAGTAGAGTTTGTATTGGTGATTTAGATGCAATTAAAGCATATATGGAAGCTAATAAAGAGTTGATCAAGGATTCTTATTTAGAACAAGATCGTCGTAATAGTGCGATTCCTCTACTAGATATGACAAATATTAATGCTAGAATTGAACCAGGTGCATTTATTAGAGAACATGTAAGTATCGGTGATAATGCTGTTATTATGATGGGTGCGATAATTAATATCGGTGTTAAAATTGGTGAAGGAACAATGATCGATATGGGTGCAATACTTGGTGGACGTGTTGAAGTTGGTAAACGTTGCCATGTTGGAGCTGGAGCAGTTTTAGCTGGAGTTATTGAACCACCTAGTGCTTCACCAGTTATTTTAGAAGATGATGTATTGATTGGTGCTAATGCGGTTGTAATTGAAGGGGTACGTATTGGTAAAGGAGCTGTGGTTGGCGCTGGTTCAATCGTTACTGAAGATGTTCCGGCTGGAGCAGTTGTTGTTGGAAATCCAGCAAGAATTATTAAAGAGAAAAAAGATGAAAAAACTGAAGGTAAAACACAATTAATGGATGATTTAAGAAAACTTTAGGAGATTAATATGGACGCTTTAGAGCAAATAAAAAAATGGCGTCGTCAGTTACATCAAATTCCTGAACTTGGTTTACAAGAATATCAGACATCTAATTATTTAAAAACAGAATTGATTGAAATGGGATATAATCCCATTTCAATCTTAGATACAGGAATATTAGTATATATTGATCATCATCGTGATAAAACGGTAGCTTTTCGTAGTGATATGGATGGTTTAAAGATTAGTGAACAAACTAGTTGTGATTTTAAATCTAAGCATGATGGTTATATGCATGCTTGTGGTCATGATGGTCATATGGCAGCACTTTTAGCACTGGCAAAAAGGTTGAAAGAAAGTGAGGAGTCATTTGATTTTAATATTTTACTGATTTTTCAACCGGCTGAAGAAGCTCCTGGTGGTGCTAAGTTGTTAGTTGAACAAGGGATATTACAAAAGTATCATGTAAAGGCTATTTTTGGAATGCATTTAATGCCTTCGATCGATAGTGGTAAAATTGCTTGTCGACCAGGACCTTTAATGGCTCAAAATGGGGAGTTAGATGTAGTTATTAAAGGTAAAAGTGCTCATGCGGGATTGTATCATTTAGGAATTGATGCGATTGTAATTGCCAGTCAAATAATTTGTCAGTATCAAAGTATTATTTCACGGGTTATTTCACCGGTGGAAAGCTGTGTAATTAATATTGGTGAAATTAAGGGTGGAACAGTTAGAAATATTGTAGCTGATTGCGTTGAATTTAAAGGTACGCTAAGAACATATAGTGAAGCGGTATTTACAAAAATTACGGATACGATGCAAGCGATTAATAAAGGAATGGAAAATACATATGGCTGTAAGATAGATTTTAGTTGTCCGCCGATGTATCCACCGGTTTTAAATGATTATAAGTTGTATCATCAGTTTGTAAATATTGTTGATCAGAATTATTTGGAATTAAAAGAACCACTAATGCTTGCAGAAGATTTTGCATATTATCAAAAAGAAATTCCGGGTATTTTCTTTTATGTTGGTACAAAATCTGATGAATATTCAAGTGGTTTACATACAGAAACGTTTAATTTTAATGAAGAAGTGTTGATTCAGGCGGTTGAAGTATATTATCGTCTGGCGACTAAACTTAAATTGGGGGATATTTAATATGAGTTATTATGATAGAGCAAATGATGTTTTTATGAAAGCATATGGTCGATATGACATTACTTTTGATCATGGAAAAGGTGTTTATTTATATGACACTAATGGTAAGAAGTATTTAGATTTTTATTCAGGAATTGGGGTTAATTCATTTGGTCATGATTATCAGCCGTATGCTGATGCTTTATGTAAACAAGTGCATCGCTTAATGCATATTTCTAATTATTTTAATAGTGTTGAAGCAATTGAAGCAGCTGAAGCGGTAGTGAAAGCAACTAAATTAAATCGTGTTTTTTTTACTAATAGTGGAGCTGAAGCAACTGAAGGAGCTTTGAAATTAGCACGTAAGTATTATTATGAAAAGCATCATCAAGCAGATAGTGAAATTATCAGTTTAAAACATTCATTTCATGGACGAACTACAGGTTCGGTTACTTTAACAGGTACACCAGCATATCAAGAAGCATTTGGTCCTTTACTTCCAGGGGTTAAATATGCATCAATCAATGATTTAGAGTCAGTTAAACAATTAATTACACCACGTACTGCAGCGATTATTTTTGAACCGGTTCAAGGTGAAGGTGGTATTCATGTGTGCAGTCAAGAATTTATGAGTGGGATTAGACAATTGTGTGATGATCATGATATTGTGATGATTTTGGATGAAGTGCAATGTGGTATGGGAAGAACGGGTACGATTATGACTTATTTCCAATATGGAATTATGCCAGATATTGTTTGTCTTGCTAAAGGAATTGGGGCTGGTTTTCCAATGGGAGCTTTTGTTGCAAATGAAAAAGTTGGAGCAGCTTTAAAACCTGGAGATCATGGTTCTACTTATGGTGGTAATCCAATGGCTGGTTGTGCTTGTAGAACAGTATTTAAGATTATTGAAGAAAATAATATTTTAGAACATGTTCAAGATGTTAGTGAATATTTGATTGAAAAATTGGATGAATTAGTTGAAAAATATGATGTTATTAAAGAACGTCGTGGCTTGGGATTAATGATTGGATTAGAGTTTACTAACCCAGTGAAACCTTATATTCAAAAGGCTTTAGATAAAGGTTTAATTTTTGTTAGTGCGGGTAATAATGTTATTAGAATGTTACCACCATTTATTATTGAAGAAAAACATGTTGATGAAATGATTGAAATTTTAAGTGCGGTAATTGAAGAAGTTAATGGTTAGGGATTTAGTTTATAAATCCCTTTAATTGTTGGTGAAAATGATGAATAAAAAAATATTGTTTAAGTTATTTATTACTAATTTCTATTTGAGTGCTTTTACTTTTGGCGGTGGTTATGTAATTGTAACATTGATGAAAAATAAGTATGTTGATGAGTTGAATTGGATTGAAGAAAAGGAAATGTTGGATTTAGTTGCGATTGGACAATCGGCACCAGGACCAATTGCTGTAAATGGAGCAATTGTAATTGGTTTTAAATTAGCTGGAATTAAAGGGGCATTTGTTTCGATGCTAGCAACAATAATCCCACCATTTGTAATTATATCGTTAGTTTCATTGTTTTATGAGGCTTTTAAAAGTAATGAAGTAATTAGTCAAATTCTTTTTGGGATGCAAGCAGCTATTGGGGCAATAATTGCTTCGGTTACTTATGATATGGCAAAAGGAATTGTTGATGAGCATGAAAAAGTATTGATTATAATTATGATCATCGCTTTTGTATTGACATATGTTTATGATATTAGTGTTGTTTATCTTGTTATTGGCTGTGGTTTGATTGGTGCTATCCAAAGTATAATTGAGTATTGGAGTAAAAGATGATGTTATTATGGAAATTGTTTATTAGTTTTATCCAGATTGGTGCGTTTAGTTTTGGGGGTGGTTATGCGGCATTGCCATTGATACAACATCAAGTAGTAGAGCTTCATAATTGGTTATCGTTTAATGAATTTAGTGATTTGATTACGATTTCACAAATGACCCCAGGTCCAATTGCAATTAATTCGGCTACTTTTGTTGGTTTAAAAATTGATGGTCTTTTCGGGGCAATAGCAGCAACTCTAGGTTGCATTATTCCTTCTTGTATAATTGTTTCTTTAATTGCTTATGTTTATTTAAAATATAAGCAGATGTCAGTTATTCAAAGTATTTTAAAATATATTCGACCAGCAGTAGTTGCAATGATTGGGGTATCAGGTTTACTTATTATCCAAGATAACTTTTTTAGTAAAACTGATGTAAATATTAGTTCGATTGTTATATTTATTGTTTCAATTATTTTATTACGAGTAAAAAAACTAAATCCCATTTTTGTTATGATTATTGCCGGAATAATGCAAGTAATGATTACCTATTTAATAAAATAAGTAGTAATTTATCCTTCTATGATCGTAAATGATAATAGGAGGTTTTATTATGAAAAAATACCCGATATATAAACAAGATGATGAATACAGTTGTGGTGCTTATTGTATTAAAATGATTTTAAAATATTATCATCATGATATTTTGATTAAAGAAATTAAAGATAGATGTCGTTTAACTACTGCGGGGATTAGTGTATATGGCATGATTAAATGTCTACAATCATTTAATTTTGATGCTAAAGCTTATCAATGTGATTTTGAAACATTGTTAAAAGAAGCTAAATTACCATGTATTATACATGTAATTAATGATAATCTGACACATTTTATGGTTTTGTATAAAATAACTAAACGATATTTATTAGTTGGGGATCCAGCTAAAGGATTAATTAGATTAAAATATGCGGAATTAGAAAAAATATTTAGTGGTGTATGTATTTGTAATGAACATGTTGGAAGATATGTAATAAAACAAGAAGAAAAAGATTGTAGTTTTAAAGAATTTTTGATTAAACATTTACAAAACAATTATCGTGATGTGATAGTTTTGTTAATTAAAGCAATTATAATTTCTGTTTGTAGTATTTTGGGTTCGTTTTATTTTCAGGGATTAATTAATTCAATTGAAGAGATTGATTTTTATGTAGTTGTTATTTTTAGTGGTATTTTTATTTTTATAGCGGTAGTAAGAATTGTTATAGATTATCAACGAAAGAATTTAGAAGTTGAAATTCAAAAAAAGTTAAATTATGAATATGTAAATAAGACAGTAATTCAAATGATGTATTTACCGTTTCGTTATTTATCATATAATCGTCAAGGAGCGATGTTGACAAGGGTTCAAAATTTGTTTTCTTTAAGTAATTTTTTTATTCATTTTTATACAGTTGTATTTATGGATTTAGTATTGATGATAGGAATTATTGTTGCTTTATTTGTTTTTTCAGTTGAAATAGGAATTGTTGTATTGGCTGTATTGTTAATAATTGGCGTGGTTTTGATTAGAGGGATGAAACAGATAAATAAGCTAAATAAAATGATTATTACTAGTCAAGAAAAAATGAATAGTGGATATTTGGAGTATTTAAAGAATTTTTATAATAGTCATCAGTTTTTTTTGAAACAGTTTGCTCGAGAAAAGATTAATTATTTATTTGATAAGTATAATTATAATGTTTTTTTACGGGGAAAAAGATTTAATGATTTAAATGTTGTAAGTGAGTTTTTGGTTCAAGGATTAGCTTTTTTGGTAGTTTTAATTGCTAGTTATTATTATAAAAAGGGTTATATTAGTATTGGGGATATTGTACTGTTTTATATGTTGACATCGTATTTGTTTGAGCCATTATTTAATTTAATTTCTTTTATTATTGAAAAAGACGAAATAATGATTATTTATGAACAATATAAAGAGATTAAGTTAGAAAAAAAAGAGAAGAAAATAAAGCTAAAAGGTAGCATAAAAGAAATTAAATTTGATCATATTACATATAGCTATGGTTATAATAAACCAATTATTGATCATTTGGATTTAGTGATTAATGGTTCATTATGGTTAAAAGGAGATACGGGTGCCGGGAAATCAACATTATTAAAATTATTGATGAAACATGATGATTTAATAAAGGGGAATATTTTAATAAATAATATCGATATTAATAAAATTGAATTAACTTCTTTGTATCAAAAAATTATTTATTTGGATAAAGAACCTATTTTTTATCAAGAATCTTTACGTTTTAATCTTTTATTAAAAAATAAAAATGAACAATTAATGTATACATTATTAAAAGAATTTGAATTAGATGAATTGATGGATCGTTTAGAAATGATAATGGAAGTAGATGGCAAACCTTTATCATCAGGACAACGACAAGTAATTATGCTTATTCGTGCTTTACTGTTAAAACCAGAAGTGTTGATTTTAGATGAAGCGTTGAGTAATGTCGATGATAATAAAATGTCTAAAATTTTAAATTATCTTTATGATAAACGAAAAGAAATAATGGTAATTATTGTTGCTCATCAAACAAAAATAGTGAATCAATTTTATGATTGTGTTATAATTAAAAGCGGAAAAATTGAAAATAGATGAGGTAATAAGATGGAAATTGATTTTGCACTAATAAATGAAGTAAATGATTTTAAAGAAGATTATTATCAAGATTATTTAAATATTATTAATGAAGCAAGTAAACAGTTAGAAATCACAGATGATCTTGAATTATCATGTATTTTAGTTGATGATCAAAAAATACATGAAATTAATAAAGAATATCGTAATATTGATCGAGCTACAGATGTTATTAGTTTTGCTTTAGAAGATAGTGAACAGTATTATGTTGAAGGAATGGCAAGAAATATTGGTGATATTTTTATTTCAGTTGATCATGCTAAGCTTCAAGCTAATGAATATGGACATAGTTTAAAAAGAGAAATGTGTTTTTTGTTTACGCATGGTTTATTGCATCTTTTAGGTTTTGATCATATGGAAAAAGAAGATGAAATAAAAATGATTGCGATGCAAAAAAAGATTTTAAATGAATTGAAAATTGAAAGATAAGATGTTATATCAAACAATCATTGATCAGGCTTTTAAAGCAGCTAAAAATTCATATTCTCCATATTCTAATTTTAAAGTAGGGGCTTGTTTAAAAACAAAAGATGGGAAGTATTTTATCGGTACAAATATTGAAAATGCATCTTATGGTGCATCAATGTGTGCAGAAAGAAATGCAATATATAGTGCATATTGTAATGGCTATCGTAAAAATGATTTTGAATTATTAGCAATTGTTGCTAGTGGTAATAAGATTATTTCGCCATGTGGAATATGTCGACAAGTAATGAATGAATTACTTCCTGAAGATTGTTTGATTATATTAGCAAATCTTCAGGGATATAAAACAATTTTAATGAAAGAATTATTGCCAATGGCATTTACAGAGGAAAATTTATCATGTTTAAATCAGGATTTGTAAGCATTGTTGGTCGTCCTAATGTAGGAAAATCAACGTTATTAAATTGTATATTAGAAACTAAATTAGCAATTATGTCTGATGTAGCGCAGACAACTAGAAATACGATTCAAGGAATTTATACGGATGATCAAGCTCAGATTATTTTTATGGATACCCCAGGGATCCATAAACCACAAGATCGTTTAGGAACATTTATGAATTCAACAGCGTTAAATAGTATTTTTGGTGTTGATTTAGTCTTGTTTTTAGCTCCGGCTAATGAAAAAATTGGTCGTGGTGATAAATATATTATTGAAAGATTGAAAGAAGCAGATGGACCGGTATTTTTAATTTTAAGTAAGATAGATACGGTTAGTAAGGAAGAATTGGTTGTTAAGTTACAACAATGGCAAGAGTTATTTGATTTTAAAGAAATTATTCCAATTAGTGCAAAAGAAAATAATAATGTTGATCTATTATTAAAGACAATAAAAAATTATTTACCCGAAGGAAATATGTATTATCCTAAGGATCATTTAACTGATCATCCTGAACGGTTTGTAATGGCCGAGTTTATTAGGGAAAAGATTTTATATTTTACAAGAGAGGAAGTTCCTCATAGTGTTGCAATTGTAATTGAAAGAATGTTTGAAGATGAAGATGGTGTTGAAATTATTGCAACAATTGTTTGTGATCGTAAGAGTCAAAAAGGAATTATTGTCGGTAAACAAGGGGCAATGATTAAAAAAATTCGTTTGAATGCCCAAAGAGAGATGAAACGTTTTTTACAAGTACCAGTTCATTTGGAGTTGTTTGTTAAAGTTGAAAATAATTGGCGTAATAAACAGAAATATTTAAAAGAATTTGGATATAATGAAGATGACTATTAATAGTGAAGAAAGTATTGAGGGGCTTGTTTTAAAAAACAAGCCCTATAAAGAAAATGATATGTTAGTATGGATATATACTAAAACTTATGGCAAAATGGCTTTGATTGCCCGTGGTGTAAAGAAGATGAAAAGTAAAAATGCACCAGCTTGTCAAACAATTTCTTTAGGAGAGTATTTGTTTGTACCTAGAAAGGGCTTATCAACTTTAATAAAAGGATCTGTAATTGATTATTTTACTTGTATTAAAGAGGATATTGAATTAGAAGCCTATGCTAGTTATTTTATTGAATATGTTTATAAGTATGTTTTAGATAATGATCCTGATGAAGAGTGTTATAATAATTTACTTTTAGCTCTTAAATATTTAAATAGTGGTTATGATCCAAGATTAGTTTATCTATTGTTTAATGCTTATATTTTAAAGATGACTGGTTGTGCTTTAGAGGTAGAACAATGTAGTGGATGTGGAGATAGTAGTCATATAGCAGGTATTTCTATTAGTGGCGGTGGCTTTGTTTGTAAAGAATGTTTAGGAATGTATGATATGCGTTTATCAATTGAGGTATTGAAGGGATTTCGTTATATTAATAAATGTTCATTAGAAAATATTGATTTGCTTAAGCTTGAAGCTGATGTGATTAATCAATTACTTGAAATTATGAATGCTTATATTGACGAATTTACCGGTTTGGTCTTTCAAAGTCGGAAGTTTATTTTACAGTTGAGTGATTTTTAATATTTAAATAGACAAAAGATGTGATAACTTTTGTCTATTTTGTTTATTTTTTTGTAATTTTATGTATATAATAAGTTATTGAAAGAAAGAGGGATAGATGTGAGTGATTTTTTACCGATAAATCGTCAAGAAATGGAAGAAAGAGGTTGGCAACAACCGGATTTTGTATATATATGTGGAGATGGTTATGTTGATCATCCTTCATTTGGAGCTGCAATTATTTGTCGAACTTTAGAAAGCCATGGTTTTAAGGTTTGTTTTTTAGCTCAGCCAGATTGGCATAATGTTGAAGAGTTTAGACAATTTGGAAAGCCTAGATTAGGATTTTTAATTTCATCTGGAAATATTGATTCAATGGTCAATCATTACACGGTTGCTAAAAAACGTCGTCATAAAGATTTATATACACCAGGAGGAGAGGGATTTAAACGCCCAGATCGTGCAGTAATTGTATATAGTCAAATGGCACGTCAAGCATATAAAGATGCTAATATTATTATTGGTGGAATTGAAGCTAGTTTAAGACGTCTTGGACATTATGATTATTGGGATGATAAAGTTCGTAAGTCAATTATTATTGATGCTAATGCTGATTTATTATTATATGGTATGGGTGAAAATAGTATTATTGAAGTAGCTGAGGCTTTAGATAGTGGTTTAGAAATAAAATACTTAACATATTTGGATGGTATTGTTTTTAAAACTAAGCATCTTGAAGATGCTCATGAGCCAATTATTTTGCCTAGTTATGAAGAAATCTGTAAAGATAAAGTTGCTTATGCTAAATCTTTTCAAATTCAATATCTAAATACCGATCATTATAATGCTAAAACTTTAGTTGAACCATATCAAGGTTGGTATGTTGTGCAAAATCGACCAAATCGTCCATTAACACAACGTGAATTTGATCGAGCATATTCATTAGACTATAATCGTACATATCATCCTAGTAGCAAGCATATTCCGGCTATTAATGAGGTGAAATTTTCATTGATTAGTAACCGTGGTTGTTTTGGTTCTTGTAACTTTTGTGCTTTAGCTTTTCATCAAGGAAGAGTTGTACAAACACGTTCTCATGAATCAATTTTATCAGAAGCAAGTAAAATGGTTTGGGATCCAGAATTTAAAGGCTATATTCATGACGTAGGCGGGCCAACGGCTAATTTTAGACAACCGGCATGTAAAAAGCAACAAAAATATGGCGCTTGTCCAAGTAAACAGTGTTTGTGGCCTAAACCTTGTAATAATTTAGAAGTTAGTCATCAAGATTATAAAGAATTGTTAAATAAGTTAAAAATGTTACCAAATGTAAAAAAAGTATTTGTTCGCTCAGGAATTAGATATGATTATTTAATGTATGATAAAGATGATAGTTTTTTTAGAGAATTAGTCCAAAATCATATTAGTGGGCAATTAAAAGTAGCTCCTGAACATATTAGTGATCGTGTTTTAGATAAAATGGGAAAACCCCGTCGAGGTTTATATGAAAAATTTGTTGATAAATATTATCGTTTAAATGAAGAGTATAATAAAAAACAATTTTTAGTACCATATTTAATGTCATCACATCCTGGCTGTACTTTGGAAGATGCAATTGAATTAGCGGAATATTTACGTGATATTCATCATCAGCCAGAGCAAGTTCAAGATTTTTATCCAACGCCTGGAACTCTTTCAACAGCAATGTATTATACTGAATTAGACCCTCGAGATATGTCTAAAGTATATGTTCCAAAAACTGCTAAAGAAAAAGCAATGCAAAGAGCCTTGATTCAATATCGTAATCCTAAAAATTATGATTTAGTATATGAAGCATTAATCAAAGCAAATCGTAAGGATTTAATTGGTTTTTCAAAAAAATGTTTAATTAGACCTAGAAAAAATAATCAACAACCTAAATATCCAACAAAATACAACAAACAAAAAAGAAGGTAGTGACTATGAAATTCATTGAAACTTTTTCATCTACAACTAGAACATTAATAAATTTTGAACTTTATTTACCGGCCGTGATGATTAGATACAAGGGGATTGTCCAAATTCATCATGCAATGGGGGAATATGTCGGCCGTTATCAACGTTTTGCTGAATATCTATCGAGTGATGGTTATGTTGTTGTTGTAAGTGATTTTCCTGGTCATGGAACATCTTTATATAATTATGAACAAGGATATTTTGGAATCGGTGATGCAACCGTGAATTTAGTCGAAGATATGCAACGACTTAGAAATATTATTGCTTCTAGATTTCCTGATTTGCCTTATTTTATTTTAGGAAATGAATTAGGATCAATTGTTTTAAGAAAATATGTTGCTAAATATGGTGATTATATTCAAGGGTGTATTTTTATGGGAACTTGCGGTAAGTTGAAAAGAACTAATATTGGTAAGGTGTTTTTAAAAGGTGAGGTGTTATTACGCGGGGCTATGCATCGCTCGAAAACTTTAAAAAAACGATTATTAAAAACTAAACCTTATGTAACTAATGATTTAGAAGAATTGGAAAAATATCAAGATGATCCATTTACTGGGTTTGTATATACTAATCAAGCATACAGTGATATTTTAAAATTAATTAGAGAAGTTACAGCAACATCAACAATTGAAAAGATTCCAAATTATTTATCAATTTTGATTGTTTCTGGTTTAAAAGATGCATTTGGTATGTCCGGTCAAGGACCGAGATGGTTTTATAAGCGGCTGTTAGATAAGGGAATAAAAGATTTAACCCTTAAATTGTATGATAACAGTCATCAAGATATTCTTCATGATAATCAAAGACGTGAAGTATATTTTGATATTTTAAAATGGTTGAATGAACGAACATATATTTAGTACCCTTATAATTGGTTGACAATCAACCACTATAAGGGTATTTTATATGTGCATAAAAATAGATATAAATATATATATATTGACTTGGGATATTCCAAGTCTTTCATTGTATATATCAAAAATCTACATATAAAGGAGTAAATTATGGCAATTAAAGATATGGATAAATTAGTAAGTCATGCTAAAGTATCAGGTTTTGTTTATCAAGGTTCGGAAATATATGATGGACTGGCAAATACTTGGGATTATGGTCCACTAGGAGTGGAGATGAAAAATAACATTAAACAGTTATGGTGGAAACGTTTTATTCAAGAATCACCATATAATGTTGGTTTAGATTCAGCAATTTTTATGAATCCAAAAGTTTGGGAAGCAAGTGGACATGTTGGTGGTTTTTCTGATCCGTTGATTGACTGTAAGGAATGTAAAACTAGACATCGTGCGGATAAATTAATTGAAAATTATGATCCAAATGTACATAGCGAAGGTTGGACAAGTGAAGAGACAGTTAATTATATTAAAGAACATCAAATTGTTTGTCCTAATTGTGGAAAAAGTAATTTTACTGATGTTAGACAGTTTAAATTAATGTTTGAAACTAAAATGGGGGTTGTTGAAGACGCTAAATCAACAGTATATTTACGTCCAGAAACTGCTCAAGGAATTTTTGTTAATTTTAAAAATATTCAAAGAACAACAAGAAAGAAAGTACCGTTTGGAATTGGTCAAATTGGTAAAGCTTTTAGAAATGAAATTACGCCAGGTAACTTTATTTTTAGAATGCGTGAATTTGAACAAATGGAATTAGAATTTTTCTGTAAACCGGGGACTGATTTAGAATGGTTTGAATTTTGGAAAGATTATTGTAAAAAATTCTTAAAAGATTTAGGAATTAAAGATGAAAATTTACGTTTTAGAGATCATGAAAAAGAAGAGTTATCTTTTTATTCTAAAGGAACTTGTGATGTAGAGTATAATTTTCCATTTGGCTGGGGAGAATTATGGGGAATTGCTGATCGTACTGATTATGATTTAACCCAACATCAAAATCATTCAAAAAAATCATTAGAATATCTTGATCCAACAACTAATGAAAAATATATTCCCTATGTAATTGAACCATCGGTTGGGGCTGATCGTTTATTTTTATCAGTGCTTTGCGATAGTTATGAAGAAGAATCACTAGAAGATGGCGAAACTAGAGTAGTAATGAAATTATTACCAGCTCTTGCCCCATATAAAGTAGCTATTTTACCACTTACAAAAAAACAAAGTGAAAAGGCTAGTGAGGTCTATAGTTTGTTGGCTAAATATTTTAACTGTGAATTTGATGTTGCTGGACAAATCGGTAAACGTTATCGTCGTCAAGATGCAATTGGAACACCATATTGTGTAACTGTTGATTTTGATACACTTGAAGATAATACAGTAACAGTGCGTGATCGTGATACAATGGAACAAATTCGTTTACCAATCGATGAATTAGTTGATTATATTAGTAAAAAGGTTATGTTTTAGTTTTAATATATGCCAAGATTATCAGAAAGAAAAATTGATGAAATAAGGCAGAGTGTAGATATTGTTGATGTAGTAGGCAATTATCTTTCATTACAAAAAAAAGGGCGTAATTATGTAACCTTGTGCCCATTTCATGATGATAGTAGACCGTCTATGACGATTTCACCAGAAAAACAAATTTATATGTGTTTTGTTTGTGGTAATGGTGGAAATGTGTTTAATTTTTTAAAGAATTATTTAAAGATTTCTTATATTGAAGCGGTTAAAATAGTTGCTTCGATGGGAAATGTTGATATTACCGAGTACAATCTTGAAAGCCGAGTTCAACCAGTTGATCAAAAATTAGAGCCATTATATAAAATGCATGATGAAGCAAATAAGATTTATCATCATTATTTAAGTACAAAGTTAGCACTTAGAGCTAAAGAGTACTTAAATGAAAGAAATATGAATGATGAAATTATTGAAACTTTTCAAATTGGCTATGCCCCAAGTAATAATATTTTATTAAAAGCTTTTGAAAAAATGAATTTTGATAGAATTACAATGTATGAATCTGGCTTGCTTATTGAAAATAATCAAGGCTATGATCGTTTTAGTGATCGCATCATGTTTCCTTTACATGATGCAAATGGTCGTGTTGTTGGGTTTAGTGGACGTATTTATCAGCAAAGTCAAAATGAATCAAAGTATATGAATTCACCGGAATCAAAAATTTTTATTAAAGGTGAGATGCTGTATAATTATCATCGTGCTATTGAAGAAGTTAGGCAAGCAGGATTTGTTATTGTTAATGAAGGTTTTATGGACGTTATTGCTTTATATAAAGCCGGAATAAAAAATGCAGTGGCAATTATGGGAACTGCTTTAACTAAAGGGCATATACGATTGTTAAAACGTCTTAGTAAAGTTGTTTATCTTTGTTTAGATGGTGATCAGGCAGGAAAAAAAGCAATGCTTAAAGCAAGTGATATTTTAATTAGTGAAGGATTTAGTGTTAAGATTATTGATTTATCTGATAATTTGGATCCTGATGAATTTTTAGAAAAAAAGGGGATTGATGAATTAAATTCTTTAATTAAAAGACCGCTATCTTCATTAGATTTTAAAATGAATTATTATTATGAATTGACAAATATGGATAATTATGAAGAGCGAAAGAAATATTTAGAAATGATTGCAAGTGAAATTAGTAGGCTTGATGATATGATTGATCAAGATTATTATATCCAACAATTAGAAAAAAAATCCGGATTTTCTAAAGAAATAATTTCTAGTCTTGTTAGTAAGCAAAGCGTTACAAAAATTAATCAATCAAGTAATCAAATTTTTTATCAGCAAAGTGTTCGTTTGATTGATAAATATTCTAAAGCGGAACGTGATTTATTATATTATATGATGAATGATAAAAATGTCGCAATGATGTATGAAGCAAAAGCAGGTTTTATGTTTAACGATAATTATCGAATCATTGCTTCGTATATTGTTGATTATTATCGTCATGGTGTTGTTTTAGAAATTGCTGATTTGATTAGTAGTATTGAAGATGAAAATCTTGTAAAAAATATAGTAGAGATATCGCAGTTGAATTTGCCCAAATTAAAAGATACTAAAGCAATAGAAGATTATATTGAAACGATTAAAGAAAAGACTGTGAAAGTTAAAATTGATGAATTAACAAAAGCTTTAAAAGATACTTTTGATCCTAAGCAAAAAGCTCAGATATTAAAAGAAATCATAGCATTAAAAGGTAAGGAGTAGTATATGAAGAAAAAGAATGTTACAGCTGTATCATTTGATGATTTAAAGAAAATTGTATTAAATGATGCAAAAAATGGAGATGGGATTTTAACTCAAGATCAAATTGATACTTATTTATCTACTTATGATTTAAATGATGATCTTGCAGAAGATTTATTAGAATTTATTGGAAGTAATGATATTATTATTTCTGATGATGGTTTAGATGATATCGATGTTGAAGATGATATGTTGCTTACAGGAGCAACAGATGATTTGGATATTGATCTTGATTTGGGAGATGATTTATTAAGTGATGATACTCCGGATTTAGATTTTGATGGTGATTTCGATATGATGACTAGTGATACACTTCATATGTATCAAGTTGCCGATGCTGATGCAGAAATGGATCAAAATCAATTAGGAAGTAATGTTAAAATTAATGATCCTGTAAAAATGTATTTAAAAGAAATTGGCCGAGTTGAGTTATTGTCACATGATGATGAAATCAAATTGGCTAAAAAGATTTTAGAAGGTGATGAAGCTGCTAAAAAGGAATTGGCAGCAGCTAACTTACGTTTGGTTGTTTCTATTGCTAAAAGATATGTTGGGCGTGGAATGTTATTTTTAGATTTGATTCAAGAAGGTAATATGGGATTAATTAAAGCAGTTGAAAAATTTGATTATACTAAAGGATTTAAGTTTTCAACATATGCTACATGGTGGATTCGCCAAGCAATTACTAGGGCAATCGCTGATCAAGCTCGAACTATTAGAATACCTGTGCATATGGTAGAAACTATTAATAAATTAACAAGAATCCAACGTTTATTAATTCAAGAATTAGGTCGTGAACCAACTGCTGAAGAGATTGCTGAAAGAATGGATGGAATGACTCCAGAAAAAGTTCGTGAGATTCAAAAAATATCATTAGAACCTGTTTCATTAGAAACACCTATTGGTGAAGAAGATGATTCTCATTTAGGAGATTTTATTGAAGATGAAGGTGTAATGTCTCCTGATGATTACGCTGCAAATGAACTATTAAAAGATGAATTAAACGAAGTATTATTAGAACTTACTGATCGTGAAGAAAAAGTATTACGCTTAAGATTCGGTTTAGATGATGGACGTACTAGAACATTAGAAGAAGTTGGGAAAGAATTTAGTGTAACTAGAGAAAGAATTCGTCAAATCGAAGCAAAAGCACTTCGTAAGTTAAAGCATCCTTCACGTTCAAAAAGATTAAAAGATTTTTTGGATCGTTAAGATGAAATTGTCTAAAAGATTACAGTTGATTGCAGATGTAATTGATGAGTATAAGCAAGGCTCTATTCTTGCTGATATTGGTACAGATCATGGGTATTTGCCTTGTTATTTAATTGAAAATAATATTATATCAAAGGCATATGCCTGTGATGTTGCTAAAGGGCCATATGATTCTTCAGTTGAAACAATTAAGCAGTATAATTTACAAGATCGTGTATTTCCATTATTAGGTAATGGTTTAAATCCAATTTTAAATCGTAAAGTTGATATGATTAGTATTGCGGGAATGGGTTCTTATTTGATTTGTGAGATTTTAGATGAAAATCGAGAATATTTAAAGAATGTTCAAGTTTTGTTTTTACAATCTAATGCTAATAATGATCATTTGAGAAAATATTTATTTTCTCATGATTGGATTATTATTGATGAAAAGATGGTAAAAGATGCAGGTCATATTTATGAGGTTATGGTAGTAACAAGTAGACAAAATAAGGCTGTTACATATAGCCAAAAAGATGTTGAATTTGGACCGATTTTAATAAATAATCAAACTCCTTTGTTTAAAGAAAAATGGAAAAAACAGTATCATGTATATAAAAAGATTCAAAATACGTTAGATCATAATCATCCTCGTTATCACGAATTAAATGATAAAATAAAAATGATTGAAGAGGTATTACATGAAAGCTTATGAAATAATTAGTTATCTAGAGGATTACTTTCCTCTAGATTTACAACAACCATGGGATAAGTGTGGTCTTCAAATTGGAAATGTGGATCAAGAAATTAATAAGGTTATGGTTTCTTTAAATGCTGATTTACAAAGTATTCAAAAAGCAATAGATAATAACTGTCAAATGTTAATTACCCATCATCCCTTTTTTCTAGAAAAGATAGATAATTTGAGTTTTAGTAATCATCATGGAAAGTTTGTTCAATTAGCTATAAGTAATAATATAATAGTTTATAGTTTGCATACTTGTTTGGATCGTGGGAAAGATGGAATATCTATGAACGATTGGTTGATCAATGAGTTGGTTGTTCATGGTATTAAATGTTATGATGATATTCAAGTTGGTAAACGGGCTATTTTAAATCAACCATGTTTAACTAGTGAATTAGTAGTAAGAGTTCGTAAAGCATTTAATCTGCCGGTTAAATATGCTGGTAGAGAAAAATTAATTAGTAGTATTGCTATTTGTGGTGGTAGTGGTAGCGAGGACATTGAATGTTTAGCAGGCAAAGTTGATGCTTTTATTACTGGTGATACAAAACATCGACATGCTAAATATGCAATTGATCATGATATTGTTTTAATAGATGTACCTCATCATGTTGAGGTAATTATGGAAGAAAAAGTAAAAGAATTATTGGATGCTAAAGGTCTTGAGGTATTAACAGCAAAATCTGACGATTATTATTGTTATTAGGCGATTTTATAATCGTCTTTTTTATTGTAAAATTGAATCTTAGGACTAAAAGTTATATAATATTATTATATGGTATTGCGATTATAAATTTGCTGGATATTTCATATAAAGGGAGGTGTAATAGGGGAAGATAATTGTTATAAAATTTTCTAGCAATTTATTGATCAAATGCTAAAAATTAAAAGAAAGGGGAATGGATATATTTATAATATCCAAATATAAAACTATGAAAAAATTAATGAAGAAAATAAGTAAAACTTTTTTAGTCATAGCGATGACTATGGCAATGACTTTTTCATTTACAGTTATTCCAGCTGATGCTTATTCTTTAGAAAACGTAGTTGAAAACGAAACAGCAACGATTACGCCAGTTGAAGATGAGTTTGTTGGAAACGCGGAAAAAAATATTTTTTCAAATGCACATTTTAAAGTAGCTTGTTCTGTACCATTTACAAAAATTACTTTAAATGGTCAAGAACTTGCTTTATCACCAAATAAATGGACTGATATTAATTTATCAAATGTAAAGGCTTATTTAAATGAAGGTCAGTCTAATGTAATTGAAGTATTATTTGATGATGGAAATGGTGGAATGTATGTAGGTGGTACTTATGAATTTATTTATGATACTACAGCACCAACATTAAAATTAACTAATACTAATCCAAATAAAGCAGTAATTGAAGTCGGGGATAAATACTTTGAAGAATATACTGTTAGCGATAATGTAAGCGCTTCTGAAGATGTTAAGGTAGAGCTTATTTATCGTTATAATAATGCAGGTAATTATCAACAAGTAGATTCTCTTGATAAAGTAGGTAACTATACTGTTTGGTATAAAATTACTGATGAAGCTGGAAATGTAGTAACAAAAGCAGCTACTAGAGAAATTGATGTTGTAGATACAACTCTTCCAACTATTACTGCTAAAAATCAAGTAGGTAGTACAGTTGATGGAGTTAATTATTATTCATATGTTGATTTTAAATTACATGATGTTGGCGGATTAAGTCATATTATTGTAAATGATAAATATCGTTTAAATAGAAGTAATGTATGGAATGATGCTAATTACATCAATTTAAAACCATATTATGAAAATGAAAAAATGAATACAGTTGAAGTTTTCGATACTACAGGAAACTTTGCTACTTATGCATTTATATATGATATTGAAAAACCAGTAGTAGATGTTCAATATAGTACTACAGCTCCAACTAATCAAGATGTTGTAGTTACAATTAGTGCAGCAAATGAATTGTATGATGGATATGGTGGAATTAATCCATTAGATGGTTGGACAAAAATCGATAATCAAACATATCAAAAAACATTTAGTGAAAATACAAGCATTAAAGATTTAGCTGTTAGTGATTATGCTGGAAATGTTTCATATGTTGATATTGATGTAAGTAATATTGATAGAACATTTGGTAAAACAACTTTAACTTATTCACCAAATTATGGAGAATATACAAATGGTAATGTAACAGTTACTTTAAAATGTACAGAAGAAATTGTTACACCTGATGGATGGACTAAACATACTTATAGTAATGGTAAAGTAAACTATAGTAAAGAATTTAGTGAAAATGGTGTTTATCAATTTGATATTTATGATTTAGCAGGAAATAAAAAGACAATTACTGTTGAAATTAATCAAATTGATCGTGATGCACCAGTAATTAGTGGTATTGAAAATAACAAATATTATAATACTGATGTATCTTATACAATTGAAGATGATCATCTTGATTATGTATTAATCAATGATACAAAATATACAGAAAATATTCCAACTACTTTAAGCAATGAAGGAACATATACAATTAGTGCTGTTGATAAAGCTGGAAATACAACAACAGTAACTATTACAATTGATAAAACAAACCCAGATGTTATTGATTTAACACAAAAATATGAAGTAAAACAAGACGGAAGAATTAAAGTAACTGTAGTGTTTGATGAACCAGTTAAATTAAATGAAACATCATTATGGCGCGGTGTTGATGCAGATGAAAATGGTTATGCAAGCGAATACTATGGATACTTCTATAGAACAAAAGATATTACATTAAATTTTGAAGATCGTGCCGGAAATTTAGGAACATATCAATTTACTGTAGATAAGACTGCTCCAAGCGCTCAAGTAACTTATTCAACAGTAGAACCAACTCGCAATAATGTAATTGCAACAATGACTGTTAGTGAAGATATTGATGAAGCTAAACTTATTGAATTAGGTTGGCAAAAAGTAGATAATAGAACATTTACTAAAGAATATACTCAAAATGTTGATGAAGTTGTAACTATTTATGATTTAGTTGGAAATCCAACTGATGTTGCAATTAAAATAACAAATATTGATAAAAAAGTACCTGAATATAAACCTGATCAATGGTTTATTACAGTAGAAGTAGATGCTAGTGCACCTAACCCATATTTAAGTAGCGAACAAGTAAGCGCTATTTTAGAAGCTCAAAAAGAATTTATTAGTGATGATAGTGAAGTAACAGTTGTAGAAGATACTTGGTGGAATCATAATTCATCAAATCTAGATATTAGAAAAATTGGATCTTATGCAAATGCATTTTCATTCTACATTACAGATGTAGCTGGAAACAGAATTAATCCAAGAATATCTGTTAAAGTAGTAGATACAACAGCTCCAGTAATTGATTTAGGAGATGTTGAAGCAATCACTGAACATGAATATTTAACACCTTTTACTGATATTATTCCAACTGTAACTGATAATTCAGGAGAAGCACTTAGTGCAACAGTTTCAAAAATTACTTATGCTACTAGCCAAGAAGGATTAGAAACATCTAGTGAATATGTAGAAGCAGTAGATCCAGCAAGACTTGGATGGTACAAAATTGAATATAGTGCAACTGATTCATCAGGAAACAGTGCAACAGTTTCAAGAATTGTACATGTAGTAGATACTACAGCTCCAACTTATACAATTGAATACTCAACTACTGATTACACATATGATAGTGTTACAGTAACTATTAAAACAAGTGAACCAGTTACACTTGAAGGATGGACAAGTGATGAAACTGGAACAGTATTTACAAAAACATATACTGCAAATGTAGATGAAAATGTTGTATTAACAGATGCTTCTGGTAATACTACTACTGTAAATATAAAAATTGAAAATATTGTAAATAAAAATAATTTAGAAGCTTTCGTAGAAAGATGTAGTAAATTAGATCAATCAAAATATAGTGAAGAATCATGGGCAGCATACTATCCTGTTTATGAAGCATCAGTAGAAATGTTGAAAGTACCTCATTCACAAGCTGAAGTTGATGAACAATATGTAAAATTAGTTACTGCATATTTAGGATTAAGATTAATTCCTGATTCTGGATTGATTGATAAATAATATAAAATAAAGAAGCTGTAACATTAATTTGTTACAACTTCTTTTTATAACTGAAAAATGCGATGAGTTAGTATCATTTAATACTAACTCATTATCTTTTTATAATATTTTATGCAAATCAATTTTTGGTTTAGCATGAGTATTACAATTATTATAATCAAATTGTTTTAGATAATTGATTACTTGGGTTGTAAGATAAGTAGGTGTAGAAGCACCTGAACTAACAGCGGCTATATGTTTGTCTTTTAACATCTCTAAAGTTATATCATTTACACTTTCAATCATATAAGTAGTTTTATTAGCCTTTTCACTAGCAATACTTGCTAGTTTTTTTGTGTTGTTAGAATGGGGATCGCCAACAATAAAGACAACATCAACATCATCACTTATTTTTGCAATTGCTTCTTGTCTTACCGTAGTTGCTTGACATGTTTCTTTAGCAATAGTTAAATTAGGAATTACATTTTTAGCATAATTACATAAATTATAAACATCATATAAAGACATCGTTGTTTGATTAGTAATTACATAATTTAAATTTTTATTTAATTTATCAATATCTTTAGTAGTTTCAATTAAATGAATATGTGTTTTGTCTATTGAAAGGGCACCTTCAGATTCAGGATGACCATGTTTACCTATATACAGTATTTCAAAGCCTTTGCTTAAATAATCTTTAATTAAGTCATGTGTTTTGATTACATCAAGACAAGTAGCATCGACCACATTTAAATTTTTAGCTTTAGCTTTTTTAAAAACATTATTACCAGCTCCATGAGCTGTAATGATTACAGTTCCCTTATCAATAAAATCTAAGAGTTCTTCTCTTGAAGCACCTTTTTTATCAATTGTTTTAATACCTAAATTTTCAAGAGCATCGACGATATATTGATTATGCACAATCATTCCCAAAATATAAACATTATCTTGGTAAGCGTATTTTTTTGCAATCTCAATTGCTCTTACCACACCTTTACAATATCCTCGGGGAACAATTTGATATACTTTCATAACATCACCTCGAAATTATTGTAGCATATTTTCAAAGTGTACGTCATTACCAGAATTGTTTTTTTCTTTATTAATAGGAGTGATATTTTTTTCTACTTCATCTAAGTCGATATCATTAAGATGATTTACAGCTTGGATGATTTTAAATGCATTTTTGGTATTATTGATGATAGGACGTATTTGATATATTAACGGAATGATTTGATTTATTGTATAGATTGTTTTTGTTGCATAGTGTAAAGAGCGTTGTAGTGTAATTTTGGTTTTTGTTTTATTGTTGATTGGAAACGATGGATATGTTTGAAAAATGTAGTTATCATAGTAGAAATTTTCATCATAAAATGGATCCATAGTATACCTCCTTTTATAATAATCTATGTATCTTTTTACTATTTGTTACAAATAGATAAATTTACTTGCTTTTTATTTGCGGTATGATAAAATTAATTGAATTTATCTAAGAAAAGGAGGCATAAAATGAATACATTTGAAAAATATAACTTTCAAGAGTTTTGTTATCAAACAATCAATGAATTAGGTTTTAATAAACCTACATCTATTCAAGAAAAAGTCATTCCCTTAGTATATAAAAATAATGATATAATTGGTATTTCACAAACTGGAACAGGTAAAACGCATGCTTTTTTATTACCGGTAATGGATCAAATCGATACTAATCTAGACTGTGTTCAAGCTGTAATTACTGCTCCTACAAGAGAATTAGCAACTCAAATATATAATAATGCCAAATTATTTGTAAAATATAATGAAAATATTAGAGTATCTTTATTGATTGGGGGAAGTGACCGTCAAAAAACAGTAAATAAATTAACGGTTCAACCACATATTGTTATTGGAACACCAGGAAGAATAAAGGATTTATCATTAGATGAACAAGCGTTGAAAATAACTACTGCTTCTACATTTATTATTGATGAAGCAGATATGACATTAGAGTTTGGTTATTTAGAAGATATTGATGCGGTAGCTGGTAAAATGAAAGAGAATTTAAAAATGATGGTTTTTTCAGCAACAATTCCGCAAATGCTAAGACCTTTTTTAAAAAAGTATATGCAAACGCCTATTATTGTGGAAATTGATGACGATAAAGTAACAACTGATAATGTGGAACATGTTTTAATTGCAACGAAGCATCAAAATCGTTATGATGTCTTAAAAAAGATAATGAATGTAATTGACCCATATATTTGTATTATTTTTGCAAACAAACGTGATGAAGTTGCAAAAATTACTAAACAGTTACGTGAAGATGGTTTTAAAGTTGGTGAAATTCATGGAGATTTAGAACCACGTGAACGTAAACAAATGATGCGAAGAATTCATAACAATGAATATCAATACATAGTAGCTACAGATATTGCTGCTAGAGGAATTGATATTGATGGTGTTTCTCATGTTATTAATCTCGAATTTCCAAAAGAACCTGATTTTTATATTCACCGTAGTGGACGAAGTGGCCGTGGTAAATATACAGGTGTTTGTTATAGCATGTATGATACTAGTGATGAGGCAAATTTAAGGATATTAGAGAGAAAGGGAATTGTCTTTAAAAATATGACAATTAAAAATAATCAGTTTGTTGATTTGGGTGAACGTTTAAAAAGAACTAAACGTGTTAAACAACAAACTGAGCTAGAAAAAAAAGTTCAAAGTATTATTCGTAAACCAAGAAAAGTAAAACCAGGTTATAAGAAAAAACGTAAAAGAGAAATTGAAACAGTTGTTCGTAAACAAAAACGACAAATGATTCAAAATGATATAAGACGTCAGAAAAAAGAACGTGCTAAAGCAGCACAAATTGCAAAAAGAAATATGGAGGATAATTAATGTTAATAGGTAGTCATGTTTCGATGTCTGGAAAAGAGATGCTTTTAGGGTCGGTTAAAGAGGCGCTTAGCTATAATGCAACTACATTTATGTTTTATACAGGGGCACCGCAAAATACAGCTCGTAAACCAATTGATCAATTAAGAGTGGAAGAAGCTAAACAGTTAATGGTAGAAAAAGGAATTGATATTAATAATGTAGTTGTTCATGCTCCATATATTATTAATTTGGCTAATACCATTAAAGAAGAAACATATGAAATTGCAGTAAGATTTTTGAAACAGGAAATTGAACGTTGTAAGGCTATTGGAATAACTAGATTAGTTTTACATCCAGGTTCTCATGTAAAAGCAGGGAGCCAAGTAGGATTGAATAGCATTATTGAGGGATTAAATGAAGCGACTAAAGATTGTGGTAATGTTAAAATTGCATTAGAAACAATGGCAGGTAAAGGTAGTGAATGTGGTCGTTCTTTTGATGAAATCAAGTATATTATTGATAATGTTGATAATAATGAATGTTTAGGGGTTTGTATGGATACTTGTCATTTACATGATGCTGGATATGATTTAAATGATTTTGATAGTATTTTAGATGAATTTGATCAAAAAATTGGATTAGAACGTTTATTGGTTGTCCATATTAATGATTCTAAAAATGTTCGTGGTGCAAGTAAGGATCGTCATGAAAATATTGGTTATGGATATATTGGATTTGATGTTTTAAATAAAATTGTTCATCATGAAAAATTAAAAGATGTTCCTAAAATATTAGAAACACCGTATATTGAAAAAGTTGCGCCATATAAACAAGAAATTGAGATGTTTAAAAATCAAACCTTTAATCCTAATTTAAAATAATCTGTAAAAAAAGATTTAATTTTAAGACAAGTAGTAATACTTGTCTTTTCGCTTATATAGTTATATAAAACATCGTTATAATGACTATCATCTAATGCGTAACGATTATTTTGAATCAAATTATAAATGATAAATAAATGCTCTTGATCAATATCAGGTTCATATTTATTAATAAGTTCAGAAAAATTATCAAAATTTAAATTAAATAATTTATAACAACTATTTTCCATATTTTATTCTCCCTTCATTACATAATATGTATAACTAAAAAAAGTAGCACAGGGCTACTTTGCCATTTTAATAATTTCTTTTTTTAATTCTTCAACAATATCATCTTGTTTAACTTTACGAATAATTTCACCTTTTTTAATTAATAATCCTTCATTAACTCCGCCGGCAATTCCAATATCAGCATGTTTAGCTTCACCGGGACCATTAACTGCACATCCCATGATAGCAACGGTAATATTACTATTGATGGTATTTAAAAAATCTTCAATTTCTTTAGCAATAGGAATTAGATCATATTGAATTCTACCACATGTTGGACATGAAATTAATGTAGGAACGTTATCAATTAGTTCTAATTCTTTTAACAAAGTCTTAGCTACTTTTATTTCTTCTAAAGGACTATCACTTAAAGAAACCCTAATTGTATTACCAATTCCTTGATATAAAATAGTTCCAATTCCAAGACTTGATTTAATCGTTCCGCCTAATTTAGTACCAGCTTCAGTAACCCCGATATGTAAAGGGTAAGGGAAAGTTTCGCTAGCTAATCGATATGCTTCAATTGTAAGTAAGGTATTTGATGACTTTAATGATATACAAATATCATTAAAGTCTAAGCTTTCTAATATTTCAACATGTTTTTTAGCACTTTCAATCATTGCCTTAGCTGTTGGTTTACCATATTTTTCTAAAATATCTTTTTCAAGTGATCCACCGTTAACACCAATTCTAATAGGAATATGTTTTTCTTTACAAGCCTCAACAACTAATTTAACTTTATCAATTGAACCGATATTACCAGGATTAATTCTAATTTTATCAATCCCAGATTCGATTGCTTGTAGTGCTAAGCGATAATCAAAATGAATATCAGCAACTAAAGGAATATTCACTCTAGCTTTAATTTCTTTGATTGCTAGAGCATCATCCATATTTAATACTGCTAATCGTACTAATTGACACCCAAAATTAGCTAAATCATTAATTTGTTTAACTGTTGCTTCAACATCTTTAGTTTTAGTATTTGTCATTGATTGAATAATAACTTGATCATTACCACCAATTACTAAATTGCCAACTTTAATAGCTCTTGTCTCATTTCTTTTCATGAACTCACCTCTAGATTATTATATCATATCAATTTTATTTATTAAAACAAAAGTAATTAAATGACAAAAATGGATAAAGTATAGAAATCTAATATTAATCATGGTAAAATTATAATACTTTTTGGATATTTTAATAAATAGAAGGAGGAGTGAGATGAAAATCAATAAAGAAGAAAAAGTTACATCAACAAGTATAGAAAATATCTATAAATTAAATGGACGAGTGTCACTAAAAAAAGCAATCCCATTTGGTTTACAGCATGTACTTGCAATGTTTGTATCTAATTTGGCTCCAGTATTAATAGTGTGTGGAGCAGCAGTTGTAAAAGGGAGTGGCGAACATTTAAGCTCAGCTGAAATTACACAGTTGCTTCAATGTGCAATGTTTGTAGCTGGAATAGGAACATGTATGCAGCTTTATCCAATTTGGAAAATTGGTTCTAAGTTACCAATTGTTATGGGGGTAAGCTTTACTTTTTTAGGAAGTTTGTTAGTTATTTGTACAAATCCCAAATTAGGTTATGAAGGAATGGTTGGAGCTGTTATTCTTGGTGGGATTTTTGAAGGATTAGTTGGATTAAGTGCCAAGTATTGGAAACGTTTTTTAACCCCAGTTGTTTCAGCGTGTGTTGTAATTGCAATTGGATTATCACTTTTATCTGTTGGAATGGACTCTTGGGGTGGTGGAACTGGCGTAAAAGATTTTGGAGCATGGTATCATATTTTGATTGGAACATTTACTTTAATTGTATGCCTTGTTTCACGTTATTGGTTAAAAGGGGTTTATAAGAATTTGAATATTTTAGTTGGTTTGATTTGTGGATATCTTTTGTCAATTGTTTTTACGGTATTAAATATTGCACCAATGGTTGATTTTTCTGGAATCACTAAAACGATTGAAGAAGTGGGGGTTTTTAGTATTCCTCAATTAGTATTCTTTTCAAGTCATCAACCAGTATTTGATTTAGGAGCTTTTTTAACGATTGCAATTGTTTTTTTAGTTTCAGCGGCAGAAACAACCGGAGCAACAACAGCAGTGTGTACAGGGGCTTTGGATCGTGATATTAAAATTGAGGAATTACAAGGATCACTTGCAGTTGATGGTTTTTCTAGTATGATTTCAGGATGTTTTGGATGTCTTCCATTAACGTCATTTAGTCAAAATGTTGGACTAGTTACAATGACTAGAGTAATTAATCGTTTTACGATTTTAATGGGGGCATTGGTTTTAATTTTAGCTTCTTTGTTTCCGCCATTGGGTGCTTTCTTTAATTCTTTACCTCAAGCAGTTTTAGGTGGATGTACGGTTATGATGTTTGGATCAATTATGTATGAAGGAATAAAAATGCTTAAAAATTGTAAATTTGATGATCGTACTATGATTATTGTTTCTCTTTCCTTTTGTATTGGAGTTGGTTTGACTCAAACATCTGGAAATTTCTTTGCAGCTTTCCCTCCAATTATTGGTGATATTTTTAATGGAAATGCAGTTGCGGGAGTATTTGTTGTATCGTTATTTTTAAGCTTATTTTTGCCTAAAAATAAAAAAGATCAAGTTTAAAATCTCATGAGTATTTAGATATATGGTTTTTATTTGAAAGTAATAAATGAATTTATTTATCAGCACAAGGAATTGTGCTGTTTTTATATTTTAAAACTTAAATAATTAAAATATAAAAAATGATCACTAAAAAAGTATATGGTAATGAGGTGATCAAATTGGTTAAACGAGTAGATAAGATCTATGATTTTAAAAATGATTTCATGTTTAAACACTCTCTTGTAAGTGACTAAGATCCGGATTTTTTTACTTGTTTAAACTCTTTATTGAAGGTATTTTAGATATCAGCTGTAAATCACTGGGCTAATGAACGAGACAAACAGGATATGTATGAAAAAAGGAAAAGAAGAAGGAATTGAACAAGGAATAAAACAAGAACTCATAGAAAAAAGCAAAGAAAAAACAAAACAACTATTTAATAAATATTATTCTAAGGAAGATGATAGTATTTTAGAGAATTTGAATAGTGAAGAATATGATAAGATATTTGAAATGATTTTGGATAATCGAAGTATTAAAGAAATCAAAGCTGTTTTAAAATAAGAGACTATTTAAGCCAATGTCATATAAATAAAAAACCAGAAGAAATATTTGATATGACTTCTGGTATTATTTTGATTTAATGATATTGGTAAAAATCTCTATTTTGTTTTTTTAATTGCTTCAAATTGATTTAATAAATCTTCAAAATAATTAAAAGCATCTTCATATATTTGATCATCTAAAGGATCAATACCCGCTTTTTTCAATAAATCTACTGGTGAAGCACTACCACCAGATTTTAAGAAACTCAAATAATTATCAACTTGATTTTGATCACCTTTTAAAATTCGATTAACGATTGCTAAAGCAATGGTCATTCCTAAAGTATATTTATAAACATAAAAATTATAATAGAAATGAGGAACGTAATAACATGACCAGCCAACTAATTCGTCCATTACTACATCATCACCATAATATTCTTGATTTAATTTAGTGTATAAATCAGTAATAACTTTAGAAGATAAAGCTTCATTATTTTCAGCCATAGTATGTAATTTATACTCAAAATCAGCAAACATTGGTTGTCTAAAAATCAAACCAACACAGTTTTCTAATTGTTCATAAATAAAATATGCTTTTTCTTGATCATCTTTAGCATTATTAATCATATAATTAATTAATAATGTTTCATTAACCGTAGAAGCAACTTCAGCCACAAAGATACGATAACTAGCATTTACAGATTCTTGATAATGGTTAGATAAATATGAATGGACACTGTGACCTAGTTCATGAATTAAAGTTGATAAAGAGTTATAATCACCAATAAAATTCATTAAAATGAAAGGATTAGTATCATAGCTACCACTAGAGTAAGCGCCAATTCTTTTATTTGGAGTTGGATAGTAGTCAATCCAACGTTCATTTCTTGCTTTATTGATAATTTCTAGATATTCTTTACCAAAGGGTTTTAAGCATTCATTGATGATTTCAAAACATTGATCAATCGTATATTCTTTTTTTATTGATGATACTAAAGGGATGTTTAGATCATAATTATAGAGAGTCTTTTTATTTAAAAGTTCTTTTTTTAAGTGATTATAACGATGGAATAAATGACGATATTTAACATTTGCACTATCTAAAACTTTAAAAAATAAATCACTTGGAACATCATCATCAAATACACTTGCTTCAAGTGAATTATCAAATTTTCTTACATTTGCATAAAAAGCATCTTTTTTCATTGTACCTGCTAATGTCTGTGCAAAAACATTTTCAAATCGTTTATATTCTTTAAAGAAATTAGTATAAGCAGTTTTACGAACTTTATCATCTTTGCTCTTTAAAAATTGATTTAAAGTAGCGTTATTTAATGTCTTCATTTCACCATTTTCTTCAACGTCTTCATATTCAAGGCGTAAAGCATCAAAAACTTGACTAGAAATATCAGCAATACTATCAGTTTTAGCTAAAAGTTCTTCTTGTTCTTTTGATAAAATATGTTCTTTATAAGATAATAAAGAATTTATTTTATATGCATATTTTTGTAATTTAGGTTCTTTGATATATGCTAAAATTTTGGTTTCATTTTCAATTAGTTCATTATCAATGAAAGATATTTGAATTGAAGAAGCTTCTAAAATACTAATTGTTGCTGCCATCATAGTTTGATATTCTTGGTTGTTTGGTTCAACATCACAATTTAAATGTGCAAAGCAATATAACTTATTTACCAATCTTTCAACAGTATCTTTAGTTGTTAAAAAATTATAAAAACTATCAACACTATCACATATTTTTCCTTTATAACTAACTAAATCATTAATTAGTGATTTAGCTTTATCTAAATCTTGATAAAATGTATCACTACTATTATAAATGGTAGATAAATCCCATTTATCTTTTATATCAATTTTTTCTCTTTCCATACATTTTTCTCCTTATCTAAAATAAAAACCCTATCAATTAGATAGAGTTTACTAATTTAGCTAATCTTGATTTTTGTCTGCTAGCATAGTTTTTATGATGAATTCCTTTTGAAACAGAAGCATCTAATTTTGATGCAGCAATGTTATAAGCTTCAACTGCTCCATCTTTATTCCCAGCTTCAACTTCAGCTAATACTTTTTTAATTGCAGTTTTTAATGCTGATTTATAAGAAGCATTTTTTGCTCTTTTTAAGTTATCGTTTTTATAACGTTTAATTTGTTGTTTCATATTTGCCATGATTTTTCACCTCGCTTTATTCTTGCTTCTCCATTATATATAAATAATTGATTAAAATCAACTTTTTTTTGAATTAGAGATAATAAATTAAATAAAAATGTATTAAATATGGATAAATGGAGATATTTATGGTAGGTGATAAGATGAATTTTGATAATATACGTAGTGATTTAGCTGGTGAATCGTTAGATCAATTAGAAAGTGGAAAACATTATAATAAAGAAGAATATGTAAATAATGGTATTAAAGTTGAAAAAATTACAATTTTAAAAGATCATCAAAGTATCAATCAAGGTATTGGTACATATATTGAAATAAGTTTTAAAAATTATTTAAATCAACAAAATATAATCAATGAAGTAACAAATAATTTAAAGCCATTAATAGATAAAATAGATTATCCTAAAATATTAATGGTTGGCTTAGGTAATCGCTTTTTAACCAATGATGCGATAGGACCTAGGGTATTAAGAGATTTAAAAATAACGCATTATTTAGATGATGAAGATAAGTTATTGAATCATTATTATGATGTTCTAGCAATAGCACCAGGAGTAAAGGTGCAAACGGGAATGGAATCTAGCGACATCGTGAAAGCCTTAGTTGAGCAAGAAAAGATTGATTTAGTAATTGTTGTTGATGCTTTATGTGCTAAAAATTATCATAAATTAGCTCATGTAATTCAAATTAATGATGTTGGAATTAATCCTGGAAGTGGGATTGGTAATCATCGTAAAGCAATTACTAAAGAAAGTATTGGTGCAAATGTTATTGCTATTGGAATACCAACTGTAATTTATGCTAGTAGTTTAGTCAGAGATGTATTAAATTATACGATAGAGTATTTTGGGGATAGTTTGAATCCTGTAAATAAGTTGAAAGTTGGTAAACGTGATGGTTATAATGGTAGTTTGAGTGAAAGTCAAAAGGAAATGATGTTAGGGCAGATTGGAAAACTTAATAGTGAGGAATTAGATTTGTTGTTTAATGAGGTATTAAATCCAATTGATTGTAATTTTGTTTTAAGTGATAAGCAAATTGATGAACAATGTGAAGTGATGTCTAAAATAATAAGTAAAAGTATTAATAGGTTAAGGTACTAATTATTACATTTCACGCATACAATTAGGTGTATAGTATGGTGGGTGATATAGATGAGACTAAAAAATACTTTTTTAATTTTATTGAAATTAGTTGTAATTGTTGGTTTGATTGTTTATTTACCTAGTAAAGTATCTTCTCCTTCAAAGGCACAAGTTATTAATGCAATTGATAATTCTAATCAAGTAACAGCAAGTTATCAAAATATGCAATCTAAGGTGGTAAAAGATAAAAAGATTCATATTTATAATACTCATCAAAGTGAGGAGTATAATGGGTATAATGTTATTTTAGGAGCCAATTATTTAAAGGATTGTCTAAGTAGTCAAGGATATCAATGTGATGTGGAGGCAAATGATTTTGAAGGGTATAAGGCAGTACACAATATTGCCTATAATAAATCATATAGTGTTTCTAAAATGTATTTGGAGCAAAGTTTACAAAGTAATGGTGAATATGATTTAATTATTGATTTTCATCGTGATTCTATATCCAAGGAGTTATCAACAATCAATCATAATGGTAAATCGTATGCTAAAGTTATGTTTGTAGTAGGTAAAAGTAGTGGGAAGTTTGATGCCGTTAATCAGTTATCGCAACAATTATCGGATATTGTTAATTCAATTGTTCCTAAAATAAGTCGAGGTGTTTATGTAAAACAATCTCATTATAATCAAGGTACAAGTAATAACATGGTTTTAATTGAAGTAGGAGCCCAAAGTAATACCAAAGAAGAAATCCAAGCAACAGTAGAAGTTATTGCTGAAGCGATAGGGAAATATCTAGGATGATGAAAAGTTTTTTAATTGATTTATGTTTAGTGGGTTTGCTTTTGTTTATGATTAATGGATTATTTGGTGATTTTGGGATTCAAAAAGCTATGTTTGAACAAAATATTGTGCAGTTTGAAGAGGAAATAAAGGAACAACAACCGATTACAACTGATTATGGGACTACTAATGATAATGAAGAAAATGCATTATCATTAGTAGTAAAAAAAATTAGTGATCTATGTATTAAAATAATTGAGACTTTAGTATTGATTATTTCGAATATTATTAGTACACTTTTATAAGAAAGTGGTGATTGAATGAAAGATGTAAAAATATTATTTATGGGTACTGCGAGTTTTTCTAGTTGTGTATTAAAAAAGCTTTTAGAAACTAATTACAATGTTATTGCAGTAGTAACTCAACCTGATCGTTTAGTAGGACGAAAGAAAGTTTTAACAATGCCGGAGGTTAAAGAAGTAGCTTTAAAACATGATATTTTGGTGTATCAACCTCAAAGTATAAAAAATGATTATCAAGATTTATTGGCTTTAAAACCTGATTTAATAATTACTGCAGCTTATGGACAAATGATTCCTGAAGCAATTTTAAATTTACCAAGTTTAGGCTGTATTAATGTCCATGCTTCATTGTTGCCAAAATATCGTGGTGGCGCCCCAGTTCATTATGCAATTATTAATGGTGAAGAGGTTACTGGAGTAACGATCATGTATATGGTTAAAAAGATGGATGCGGGAAATATTATTAGTCAAGAAGAAGTTAAAATTGCCCCTGATGAAACAACAGGTGAATTATATGAACGTCTAAGTAATGTTGGAGCCAAGTTATTAGTTGAGACTTTACCAAGTATTATTAATAAGACTAATGCTTCAATTGAGCAAGATGAAAATTTAGTTACATATGCCCCAGTAATTAGTCATGAACAAGAGAAAATTGATTTTAATCAATCGGTTAAACAGGTATATAATCATGTTAGAGGATTGAATCCATGGCCTGGAGCTTATACTATTTATCAAGATAAAGTAGTTAAAATTTGGGCTGGCTCAATCCATCATTGCCAAAATGCTACAAATCATCATAGTCATCAAGAAAATGGAACGATTGTTAAAGTTTTTAAAGATGCGATTGGTGTAAAAACAGCTGATGGAATTTATTTAATTACGGAGTTACAAATTGCTGGTAAAAAAAGAATGCTTGTAAAAGATTATTTAAATGGTAATAATATTTTTAAAGTAGATACTAAATTTGATTAGTGGTACAACAATTTGTTGTACCATTATTTTTAGGAGGAATTGATTATGACAATGGTAGAAATAATAGAATTAAAGAAAAATAATCATGTTTTAACTAAAGAACAAATTCATTTTGTTATCGATGGATATTGTAATAATAAAATCCCTGATTATCAAATGAGTGCTTTTTTAATGACGATCTGTTTTAATGGTTTGTCTAAACAAGAAATATTTTTATTAACTGATGAAATGATCAAAAGTGGTAAAATAATGGATCTAAGTAAAATTAAAGGAATTAAAGTAGATAAACATTCTACCGGTGGGGTTGGTGATAAAACAACATTAGTAGTTGGACCGTTAGTAGCAGCTTGCAATGTTCCGGTAGCTAAAATGTCTGGTCGTGGCTTAGGACATACAGGAGGGACACTTGATAAATTAGAAGCTATTCCGGGCTTTCATATTTGTCTAGATGAACTTGATTTTATTAAACAAGTTAACGAGATTCAACTTGCGATAATTGGTCAAAGTAAAGATTTGGCTCTTGCTGATCAAAAAATATATGCTCTTAGAGATGTAACTGCGACAGTTGATTGTATGCCTTTAATTGCTTCTTCAATTATGTCAAAAAAGATTGCTTCAGGTAGTGATGCAATCTTATTGGATGTAAAATATGGAAATGGTGCTTTTATGAAAAGCATTGATGAAGCTAAAAAATTAGCTCAAACAATGATGCAAATTGGTAAGTATTTTAATAAAGATACACGAGCAATTATTTCTAATATGGATCAGCCTTTAGGAAATGCAATTGGTAATAGTTTAGAAGTCATTGAAGCGATTAATACGTTAAAAGGGAATGGACCGAAGGATTTATTAGAATTATGTTTAAAAACTGCTAGTTTAATGCTTATTCAAGCAAAAAGATGCAAAGATGAAGTTGAAGCAATGATATTATTAAAAGAAGTTCTTGAAAGTAAAAAAGCATTAAATAAATTTAAAGAAATGGTTAACTATCAACATGGTGATGTTCGATATATCGATAATCCAAATTTATTTAAATTAGCTAAAAATATTATTCCTGTTAAAACGAAAACAGTAGGTTATGTAAAAAAAATAGATGCTAAAGCATTAGGAATTATTTCTATGAAACTAGGTGGGGGAAGATTAACTAAAGATGATATAATCGATCATAGTGTAGGGATTGTTTTAAATAAAAAAATTGGTGATAAGTGTGATTGTAATGAGATTTTAGTATATTTATATGCAAATAATGAAGTTGAAGAAACATTAATTGAGGAAGTATATAATGCTTATCAAATAGTTTGATTTTTATAAAAAAATTAATACTAATTGAAAAAATCCTTGTATAATATAACTGTGGGAGGTTAAAAATGGGAAAATATTTATTTTTTGATATTGATGGTACATTAGTTAATAAAATGACTATTAAAGAAATCAAACAGACATGTAAAAATAGTCATAAAGCTTTTAAATGTATTAAAGTACCAATATCAATTATAAAAGATGTAAATGATATGGGATTTAATGATATCATTGCATCGACTGGTAGTTTTGATAATAAATATATTTTGGAAAATTATATTAATCAAACGTCAGGAATTCGTGAGTTTTTTAATATCGATATTTTTTCAAGAGATACTGATAGTTATATTAATGGAGAGATTATTCAAAAGGGTTGCACTAAGGATGATGCAATAAAGAAAGATTTAGCATATTATACTGCTGATATTAAGGATTCAATTGCATTTGGTGATAGTAAAAAAGACTATCAAATGATTGAAACAGCTAGTTATGGAGTTGTTTTACACTTGGCTTTTGATAAATTAAAGGCAATAGCTGATAATACATTTGATAAGTCAAATAATGATAGGATTTATACAAATATAAATAATCTAAATTGGAGATAAAACTTGTCAATTGGACTAATCTTGAAACAGATTAGAAAATTAAAACATATTTCACAAAAAGATGTTGCTGAAATATTGAATGTTAGTATAAGTTCAATCTATCGTTTTGAAAATGGTGGAAAAATCAGTTTTGATAATTATCTTAAGTATTGTAGATATTTAGAGGTATTTCCATATATACCTTTGATTATATGTAATAATGATAAATTATTGCTTTTATATCATAAAATCTATCAATCTAATTTAAATAAAGAAATGAAAGATTTAATTTTATCAATACTTGTTCAGGAGTTAAGTGAAGTAATATTACAACAAATTGAACAAATATTCTTTAAACTAGATGCAAGAATTATGGACGATGAGATTAAGGTGATTTAATATTGTAAGATATTTATATGAGATAAATTTAGTAATGAGAAATAATTAATAAAAATTATTTCTTTTTTTTTACAAAATATCTGATTTTATTAAATATTCGGAATTTTTTATCTTCTAAATCTAATGTTAATTTAAAATTGTTAAATAGTATAAAAAATAAATTAGTGTTTGTAAAAAACCGTCATTTTGATAATATGTTGACGGTTTGAAATAGGTATAAGAAGATATTTAAAAAAATAATTTAAATGTTTTAATTAACTTAGAAAAATAAGTAGCTTTTTCAACATCATTATCACTATATAAATTATAGCTAGTAATTTCTTTATCGTCACATAACACAGTTAAAGTAGCTACGAAATCACCTTTTTTTACAGGTAATAAATCTTCTTTATAAATAATTTTAGTTGTATATTTTTGATCATTGGCTTTTGCTTTAATATAGGCAATATCTTCTTTACAGATAACATTAATAGCTAAATTATTCATTTTATCTACAACATGTTTTTCAATGATACTATCTTTTTTATAGATGACTTCACGTTTATAATTATTAAAACCATAATCAAGTAAATTACACATTTCTTCATTTCTTGTTTTAGGTTCACTTTCTTTCATTACTACACCAATTAATCTTTGTTCATTACGTTTAACAGTAGTTACTAAACAATATCCGGCCTCTTTAGTATATCCAGTTTTTAAACCATCAACTCCGTCATATAATTTTAATAGTTTATTAGTGTTTACAAGCCAAAAGCTTTGTTTGGTATCTTCTCTTATATAACTATCATATAATGAAGTGACATTTAGTAGCTTATTACCACCAATTTTAATTAAATATGAAGCCATTATGGCAAGATCATAAGGACAGGTATAATGATTATTATCATGTAAACCAGTAACATTTTCAAAGTGAGTATTTTTTAAATTAAGTTCTTTAGCTTTTTGATTCATCATTGCAACAAATTTATCAGTGTTTCCAGCAATATACTCGCTTACTGCAACACTGGCATCATTGGCACTTGCAATCGCAATTGATTTAAACATATCTTCTAATGACATGCTTTCGCCTTCTTCTAAATATACTTGAGAACCACCCATGCTAGCAGCATATTTAGATGTTGTTACTTGATCGTTAAAAGATATTTTTTTATCATTTATTGCTTCAAACATAATAATCATGGTCATTATTTTAGTAGTTGATGCTGGAAATAGTTTTTTATCAGCATTTTTATTATAAAGAATTTGCTTAGAATCGGCATCGATTAATATGGCTCCGCCTGCATTAGGGGTAATATCATTTTCGATTGCTTGAATATTAGTTATTGGTAATAAGCAGATGATTAAGAGAAATATTAATAGTTTTTTTATCAATTTAATCGCCTCATTAATTAATATGTCCAAGTTTGATAAAAATACATATATAATTGATGATATAAATATTTTTAGTGTAGTTAATATTCTAGTTTTGTCGAAAGCATTTATTCGTGATTTTAAAAGTTGTATGATAACTTTGAGGAGATGAGAAAATGGAAAATAAGATAGAATATAAGATTTTAGATGATAAAATTATTGTCTATTTTTATGGTGAATTGAGTAGTAGTAATGTTAGTAAATATCGTAATTTAATAAATAACATTTTAGATAAAAGTAGTGGTGTTGTTTATTTTGATTTTTTACATACAAGTTTTATTGATAGTTCGGGAATTGGGCTAGTATTAGGACGCTATAATCAATTGAAAAATGAGAATCGAAAATTAGTTCTTGCTAATTTGAGTAAAACAGCATATAAAGTTTTTGAATTATCAGGTATGTTTGTACTGATGGAATATGTAGAGGGGGTAAAAGAATAATGAATCAAATGGAACTTAGTTTTAGTGCAAAAATAGAAAATGAATCTTTTGCAAGAACGAGTATAGGATCATTTATTGCCTCGATGAATCCTACTATTGATGAAGTTGCTGAAGTAAAAACGATTATAAGTGAGGGAGTTAGTAATGCGATTATTCATGGTTATCAAAATGATGGTGAAAGTAAAGTTGTTGTAAAGGTTCAAATTGAAGAAAATAGAATGATCAAAATAATTATTCAGGATTATGGTAAAGGAATTGAAGATGTTGAAATGGCAAGAGTACCAATGTACAGTTCATTAAAAGAGATTGAACACGTGGGGATGGGCTTAACGATTATTGAAGCTTTATGTGACAGTTTAGAAATTCATTCAACACTTAATTTAGGAACAAAACTAACTATTAAAAAAAGATTGAAAGATTCTAACATTGGCTAAGACACAGACGATTGAATTAATTGAAAAAGCAAGATGTGGGGATGAAATTGCTAAAGAATTAGTTGTTAATCAAAATTTAGGATTAGTTTGGTCAATTGTGCATCGTTTTAAAAATAATTATTATGACAAAGAAGATTTATTTCAAATTGGTTGTATTGGTTTAATGAAGGCGATTAATAATTTTGATACTAATTATGGGGTACAGTTTTCAACGTATGCAGTACCGATTATTATGGGTGAAATAAAAAGGTATTTTAGAGATGATGGAACAATTAAGGTAAGTCGTTCGTTAAAGGAATTGAATTTAAAAATTAATAAAGTAAAAGAGTTATTAATTAATCAAACTGGCCAAGAGCCTACTGTTGAGGCAATTGCTAAGTATTTAAATGTAGATGTTCAAGAGGTAGTAGAGGCAATTGATTCATCATATTATCCTACTTCGTTAAGTGAACCAATTTATGAAAAAGATGGTTCATCAATTTCAATGGAAGAAAGAGTAGAGGATAAACATAATAAGATGTGGTTTGAAAAAATTGCTTTAAAAATGGAAATTGATAAGTTAGATGAAAAAGAAAAATTAATTTTATATTTACGTTATCAATTAGATTTTAATCAAGAAAAAGTAGCTAAACGTCTAAATATTTCACAGGTACAAGTTTCTCGTTTAGAAAAGAAAATTATTGCAAAGTTACGTAGTCACTTGAATGAATAATAAAACATGTTATAATGTTTATCAGGTGATAATATGGATGAAGTTAAACAAAGTAAAAAAAGTATTATATTAGATTATTTGAAAGTTATCGTAATAACTTTAATAGTTACTTATGGTGTATTATATTTTGTTCAAATTTCAAAAGTGTATGGAACGTCAATGCTTCCTACATATCATGAAGGAAATATAGTATTAGTGGATAAAGTTTTTTATAAGCATAATGAACCAAAGAGAAATGATATTGTTGTTGTTGATTATAAGGATGCTAATATGAAAGAAACTTTTATTATTAAAAGGGTTGTTGGAATTGGTGGCGATCATATTGAGATTAAAGATAATCAGTTGTATTTAAATGGTGAATTGTTGCAAGAGGATTATATTAACGGTGCCATGATTAATTCTGAAGATATGGTTGTAGATGTTCCTGAAGGTAAAGTTTTCGTTATGGGTGATAACCGTAATAATAGTTTGGATTCAAGAAAACTAGGTTATTTTGATTTTGATAAGGATGTAATTGGAAGGGTATTTTTTACGGTACCACTTACTTAAAACAGGTATATATGCCTGTTTTTTTTATAGAATATGGGAGGTAAACATGACATTACAACAATTAAAATATGTAATTGAAGTAGCAAAAGCAAAATCAATAAGTGAAGCAGCAAAAAAATTATTTATTTCACAACCAAGTCTTACGAATGCAATTAAAGAATTAGAAAAGGAAATGAATATTACTATTTTTTTACGCACTAATAAAGGTATTTTAATTTCTAAAGAAGGAGAGATTTTTTTGGGATATGCTCGTCAAGTATTAGAACAAGCATATCTTTTGGAAGAAAAGTATTTACAACAAGATAAACGCAAACAACAGTTTTGTGTGTCTACTCAACACTATTCTTTTGCAGTAAATGCTTTTGTTGATATTATTAAGGAATATGGTCATGATGAATATGATTTTAGTTTGAAAGAAACACAAACATATGAAATTATTGAAGATGTTACAAGGATGAAAAGTGAAATTGGAGTATTGTATATAAATAATTAATATAAATTATATATGTCTTTTTGACTATCTTTTTATATCTTCTTAAATGTCCGCAAAGCCTTATTTTATAGGCTCTACGGGCATTTTGCTTTTGT
>JAGZCC010000104.1 GCA_018369555.1 Thomasclavelia spiroformis | reverse complement strand
TGCTGGTTACTCCAACAATCGGTAAGTATTCAACTGCTTCTTTGATTTCTTCTAAATTTACTGTATCAATTATAAATTCCATTGTATTTCTCCTTTTATTCTATTATTAAATTTTTTAAACCGGCTTGTTTTACAATTTGATAAAAATGCTGCATTTGTTTTTGATCAAACATTTTATACTGTTTATTTACCCCATACTCTAAATCAACCAGTTCATATTTTGATGGAGCTAAGGGATTATAGTTTAATAATTCGTATTTTACTTCAGGGTAAAGATTAACTAGAAAATTAGTGATTTTAGTAATATTTTCATCTGTGGCAGTTATTGCAGGGATTAATGGAGTTCTAATAATAACTTTATCTTTATGTTTACTTTTTAAAATATACTGAATATTTTCTTTAATTAGCTTAGAAGAAACATTAGTATATTTTTCATGTTTTCTTTCATCAAAAATCTTTAAATCAATATACATTAAATCTAAATACGGTAGAACTTCTTTAATTAATTCTCGTGAGGCATATACAGTTGTTTCAATGGCCGTGTGTATTCCCTCTTCCTTACATCTTTTTAATATTTCACCTAAAAATCGGCCTTGCATCAACGGCTCACCACCAGAAAAAGTTACGCCCCCATCATCTCTAAAAAATACTTTATCTTCTTTGATTTTTTCAAGCAAACTTTCAATATCATATGCTTCACTATCATAACGAATTGCCCCACTTGGACAAGCCATTATCAAATTATCAAAATTCCCGTGATATTCTTGATTAAAATATGGTCGCCCATTTTTATATACCATCTGTTTTTCAGTCGCAAACTGCTTACAGCGTTGACAATGAATACAGCTATTTTTAAAATAAAGTAATCTTCTTGTTATAAATAATCCTTCAGGATTTTGACACCATTTACAACGCAATGGACACCCTTTAAAAAAGACTGTCGTCCTAAGTCCAAAACCATCATGAATCGCAAATCTTTTAATATCAAATACTAATGCTTTAGATATTTCCATAAGTAGTTCTTTCGATAATTTCATCTTGTAACTTACCAGCTAATTCAACAAAATATGCCGTATAGCCAGCAACTCTAATAGTTAATGATTTATGTTTTTCAGGATGGATTTTGGCATCGAGTAAATCTTCACGTCTAACAACATTGAATTGAATATGAGGTACTTCTAAATCAACAAAAGCTCTTAAAAAATTTTCAAATTTATTCATCCCTCTTTCTGTTTCAAAAAACTCTGGTAAAAATTTCATATTCAATAAACCACCATTTGTTGTAAATGAATTATCCATTCGTGATACTGATTTTAAAACAGCCGTTGGCCCATTTATATCTCGACCATATACCGGAGACATCCCTCCATCAGCAAGTGGAGTTAAAGCATTTCTACCATCTGGAGAAGCTCCTACATTTTCTCCCATAGGAACATGTGCACTTACAGTATACATTCCTGTATGATAAGGACCCCCTCGATAATTTGTATAATCCTTCATTCGCTTTCTAAAATAGCCTGCCCACTTAGCTCCTAATTCATCTACCCATTTAATATCATTGCCATATTTAGGTACTTTATTTAATAACATCGCTTGAATAATTTCATGACCTTTAAAATCATCTTGTAATGAAACTAATAATTCGTGTTTACTAATCATTTTTTCATCATAAACTAATTTTTTAATTGCCGCTAAAGAATCCGCTAAATTAGCAATTTGAATCATTTGAATTCCTGATAGATTATACTTTGCACCACCTTTAGTTACATCTAATCCTTTTTCTAAACAATCATCAATCACAGTAGATAAAAATGCTGTTGGTAAACAATCCTGATGAGCTTTTTCAACAACTTTTTCAGCTTCCATCATTTGATCAATAAAATAATCGATTTGTTTTTTTAAAGCATCTTCTAACTCATTAAAAGTTTCATAAGTTTCCAGACTTCCTAAATTCAATCCAATTTGTTCACCTGTTAATAAACATTTCCCATTATTTAAAGTTAATTCTAAAACTTTATTTAAATTAAACATAGCCGCATCTGACCACCCTAAATTATTACCGTGAGTTGTTAATTCAACGCATCCAACAATTGCATAATTTCTAGCATCCTCTTTTTCAATATTCAAGTCTTTGATCATTGTTTTGATAATAGCTTCATCATTAAAAAATTGGGGCATCCCACTTCCTTTTGCAACAACTTTAATTGCTGCTTGCATTAATTCATGAGATGAGTTTTTATTTAACCTAACTGATAAATTCGGTTGTGGTAAACCTAAATGCTCCTGTGCTTTTAAAATCAATAATGATAAATCATTATAAGTATCATTACCATCTTTATCTTGACCCCCAATGGCAATATTGAAGCCAATTGGAAAACCTGCAAAATACTTAGCACTATGTTGATTTCTTAAATAAACAATTTGGTTAAATTTTAGCCATAAACATTCAAGAATCTCTAAAGCTTCTTGTTTACTAAGCTTCCCTTCTTGAATATCCTTTTGATAATAAGGATAGATGTATTGATCCATTCTCCCTGGTGAAAATGAAGACGCATTAGATTCCATATGTAAAATTACAAACAAAAACCATAATGATTGAATTGCTTCATGAAATGTTTCAGGTGGTCTTTTTGCAAGATTTAAACAAATATTAGCTACATTTTCCAATGATTTCTTATATTCATCTTCAACTTCATCTAACATTTTCATAATATAATCATGATATCTTATCATAAAATGACAAGCACCTTGTAAAACTAAAATCGTACATTCATAAAACTCTTTTTGATTTTCAGGACAAGTCTTTAATTTTTCCTGAGCTTTTTTCATCAAACCTTGTGGTCCTAATTTTAACCATCGTGCAGAATCAGGACAAATATGACCTTGAGCATGATCTTTTTGATTAATTTTTACAACTTTAGCCATCGCCTCAATTTCTTTGCCATAATTATTTTTAATCACATCTTCCATTGATTTTCCCTTCCAATATGGATAAATATTTTCTTTAAATTCTTTAATATCCTCTTCTTTAATTAAAAACTTATCTTGGTCTCTAGTTGGCAATGTTTCAAATTCTTTATTTATCCATGAACTTCCACTTTCTGGAAAAACAACCCCATAACGCACTCCTTTTGTTCGATTTCCCACAAGTAATTCCTCTTTTTCAGCACTTATTTCTAAATTTTCTAATGAGGCTTTGAGTGCCAAAGCTCTTTTTTTAGGAATTGATAAATTTTCATTTTCTTGATAAATTGAAGTAATAATTCTGGCTTGTTCGATTGAAGCATAACGTGGTTCATGTAGCATTTTTTCTTTTAATATAGAAATTCTTTTAGTTTGTAACAAATCATCCATTTTTATCCCACCTTTTATTGTTTTATTATGTTTATATTTTAATTATACCTAAAATATAATAATTTTCAATAAAATACAATAATAAATGATAAAAAAAGAAATCAATTTAAATGATTTCTAATCCATATCTCATAATTTTTTCCTTTAGGTTGTCTTGAATTTTATCTTCAAAGATAAACCCTGTAAAATCTGCAATATGTCCAAACACATAATTTCCATCTTGCTTTAACTTTACTGTTTCAGCAACAATATAACTTTTTTTACTAGAATTAATAACTGCCTTTTTTGTTAAACCATCATCAACATCATAAGTAGTAACTTTACCCTCATAAACATCTATTCCCACTACTCCTAAAAACGATACATCAAATTTATAATTTTTAATTTGTTCAATTGTTATCGAACCTAAAAAGCCATCTCTAGCTCGATTAAAACTTCCTCCTAAAAAAACAAGATGTGTAGAAGATTCATTAGTAAATAGTTTCATAATATCGATCATATTAGTTACTAATGTAATATTTAAGTTTTTTTGATAAATTAATTTAGCAATTTCTAAATTAACTGTTGAAATTCCTAAAAATACCATTGTTCCTGGTTCAATTAGTTCAACTGCTTTTTTAGCAATAATTCTTTTTTCAGGAGAATGTACTTTTAAACGCTCATTTACATTAATTGTATGTAAATTTTTACGTACTTGAATTGCGCCCCCATGAATTCTTTTTAATAATCCCGCTTTTTCTAATATTGTTAAATCTTTTCGAATACAATCTTCAGTAACATTAAAACTTTGACTTAATTCCTTGACGACCACTTGCCCTTCTAAGTTGAGTTTGGCAAGTATTTGATTATGGCGTTCTTGTTGTAGCATAACTTCCACCCTTTCTTTATTTTATAAATGTTACAACATTACCAGTTCTTTTAGTTAT
>JAGZCC010000103.1 GCA_018369555.1 Thomasclavelia spiroformis | reverse complement strand
ATAGTACTGCGGTGCGAAAATAGCAAGCTGCCGGTTCTTTTTTTTATTTAATTTTAAAATTAATCGTTCTTTATTATCGCATAATTAAATAAATACTATGTCAAGCAAAATTGAAAATGTCTTAAAAATTTAGTATTTTAAGCACCGATTTGTTGTCGGTGCTTTTGGCTACCAAAATACTGTAAAATATTGTCTGTTCTCCATGGATGATTCAATGATGGTATATACTTTTTCTTTGGCTTTATTTCTTTATAATCTGGATCAAATTGTTTGGAGTATTTTTCCTGATCTGGTACTTCTTCAAGATTGTATAGTACATCCAGGTGATTAAGATAAAGATTTCCATCAAACGCTTCTATGACTATACATGATGTTCTGTTTTTCATAAATACTTTTATGCCTTTATCTGTAGTTGAAATATAATATTTATTTTTATATCTTATGCCATGACCATTATCAATAATACGGGTATTCATTATTGCCAATATTGTATTTATTTTTTCTTTTGAGGGTTGTGTTTCAAATACGGATTTGGTAATATCCAGTTGTAGAGCGAACTGAGCATTAAATTTCTTTAGATAGGACTTTAGAAATTCATTGGCTTCGTCTATGTTTGAAACATGAGCGCGTCTTAATTCGACTGGTAATCGTGATTGGAACGTTTGATTAAGTCTTTCAATACGTCCCTTAGCTTGAGGCACGCTCGTTGTTTTTATATCGACACCTAAGTATGGCATGCATATGAAAACTGTGTATATGTATCTTCATCATCAAATAGGGTGTTTTTTCTTTTATATTCAAATACTGTTCTTTTATCAGTATAAAACATAGCGGGTATCCCATAATGAGTAAGAATTTGGTAAAAGACCTGATAATAGCCGTTAAGAGTTTCCTGATAATCGAAGTAAGCACCTACGACAGTGTTTGTTGCATCATCAATGGCTAAATGAAGATACCATTGTTGATCTTCTATCCAATAAAATTGAGAAGCATCCATTTGAATCATTTCACCCATATACTTACATCTAGGTCTTCTAGGATGAGCCATATCACAATCCAATGTATCAATTGTTTCAAGAAGCTCATTTCTGATTTTTTTAGAATTTGTCTGTCTGGCTTTATCTGTTAGTTTCTTTTTAAGATTTCTTTTTGTTTTTTTCTGGCTTTAGGAGATAGGATATCCAGTTCACGAAGCCAGTTATTGATAGTAGTATTGGAAATTTTGATATGATAATCGTCATAAACAATCTCAGAGAAATGCTTAAAATTTGTATCGGAATAATTGTTCACATAATCTTCAATGATTTGTTTTTTCATATCTAAAGAAATAGCCGAAGAAGGGATTCTACCTCTATTGCTGTGAATAAAGCCGGCTTTACCATCTTCATTAAATTTTTTAATTAGTCTATTTATAGTTCTTATAGTTACATTTAACTTAATTGCAGCACGATGTTTGTTGCCGTAAGTATCAACTAACTTTTTAATGACGTTATATTTTTCTAATTCATTCATTCTTAATTCAACCATTCTCATAATGACCTTGTAGTAGGTTATTATATATTATATATTATATATTTGGGACGAAGTCAATTTGGTTATAATAAGACAATATCATTTTGTTTCACACACACTCTTGGATAAATTATTATAATTGATTGACAAATAAATAAAAATTGAGTAAAATAATTAATGTATTATAGTGTTGTAGTGTAAAAATATAATACAGTTGTATATAGATGACCCCTCTCCCATATAATCATCTATATACATAAAAAAAGAAACAAGTAATTGTTTCTTTTTTTATACATTTTTTTAAAAAGTTCATAAAATGTTCATATTTCTTGTATATTATAACAAATGTCGTCAAGACAAGATAATATAATAGAGTATAGGTCACCCCCTTCTTCCCCAAGAATGACCTATACATTTAAGAAGGTGTTCCCCACGCCTTCTTTTATTTTTATATAAATGTATTAAAATTATTTAATACTATATAGATAAAGAATTTAGAAATTACTGATATATATTATTATATAATTGAGTGATTCGTTCTAAAATTATCTAGAATATAGATTATTAATGTGCTAAAATATGGCGTGAAGGGGTGATAGGATGTATCGAATTGGACAATCAATTGATATTCACCAGTTGGTTTATGGAAGAAATCTAATTTTAGGTGGTGTAGAAATAGATCACAAGTTAGGATTGCTAGGTCATAGTGATGCTGATGTTCTATGTCATTCAATTATTGAAAGTATTATTGGAGCTTTGGGCTTAGGTGATATAGGTAAACATTTTAGTGATACGGATGAACGTTATAGAGGAATTAGTTCATTAGTATTGTTGGAAAAGACATATGAAATGATGAATGAACGAGGATATGAAATAAGTAATCTAGATGCAATTATCTTAATTGAAAAACCTAAAATGGCACCATATATCCAGAAAATGAAAGAAAATATTAGTAAAGTTTTAAAATGTGATATTGCTAATGTTAATATTAAAGCAACACGTGGAGAAAAACTAGGTTTTATTGGTAATGAAGAGGGAGCCGTATCTCAATGTGTGGTTATGTTGAAAAAGAAAGGAATTTAAAATGAAAAAAGTAAGAGTAAGATATGCTCCTAGTCCTACTGGTCATTTGCATATAGGTGGAGCTAGAACAGCGTTATTTAATTATTTATTTGCAAAACATTATGATGGTGATTTTATTTTTAGATTAGAAGATACTGATATAGAAAGAAATATTGAAGGTGGAGAGGCTAGTCAGTTAGATAATTTAGCATGGCTTGGGATTGTTCCTGATGAATCGCCATTAAACCCTAAAGAAGAATACGCACCATATCGGCAAATGGAGCGTTTAGATATTTATCGTAAATATACTAAAGAATTACTAGATCGTGGATTAGCATATAAATGTTTTTGTACACCAGAAGAACTAGATGCTGAACATGAACGCCAAGTGAATTCTGGAATGGCACCAATGTATAATCGTAAATGTCGTGATTTATCACCTGAAGAAGTTGCTAAAAAAGAAGCTGCTGGTATACCATATACCATTAGAGTTAAAGTTCCTACTGGCAAAACTTATGAATTTGATGATATGATTCGCGGACATGTTTCATTTGAATCTGATGATATAGGTGATTGGGTTTTAGTTAAGGCAAATGGAATACCAACATATAATTATGCTGTTGTTATCGATGATTATACTATGGATATTACGCATGTATTTAGAGGTGAAGAACATTTAAGTAACACACCAAAACAATTAATGATTTATGATATGTTTGGATGGACTGCACCAACTTATGGACATATGACATTAATTGTTAACGAACAAAGAAAAAAATTATCAAAACGTGATGAAAGTATTATGCAATTTGTTTCACAATATAAAGAAGAAGGGTATTTACCAGATGCAATGTTCAATTTTATGGCATTATTAGGGTGGTCGCCTGAAGGGGAACAAGAAATTTTTACTAAAGAAGAGTTAATTAGGGAATTTAGTGAAAAGAGATTATCAAAATCACCATCTATGTTTGATAAAGATAAATTGACATGGGTAAATAATCGATATATTAAAGAAAGATCATTAGAAGATATAGTAGCTTTATGTCTACCATACTTAAAAGAAGCTTATGATTTATCTGATAAAAATGATGAATGGATTAATATGCTGATTGAAACCTATCATGATCAACTATCTTATGGTAAAGAAATTGTTAAATTAGTTGATTTGTTCTTTAATGATGAATTAAACTTAGATGATGAAGCTAAAGAATTTATGAAAGATGAAAATATACCTAATACATTAAAAGTATTTAAAGAACAGTTATTAAGCTTAAGCGATTTTAGTAAAGAAAATATACAAGCTTGTATAAAAGCAACACAGAAAGAAGCTAAAGTTAAAGGTAAAATGTTATATATGCCGCTACGAATTGCAACTACAGGTATTATGCATGGACCTGATTTAGCAAGCTCAATCTGTTTGTTAGGTAAAGAAAAAGTGTTATCACGATTAGAACAGTTTTAAGCTAATGTTATTTAACTAAAAAAATTATATTAAAACCAGAAATGATATTGAATAGATATTTTTCTGGTTTTTAATATTTGATGGGCTTAAAAATATATAGTATTAGTGATTAGTTATGTCTATAACTTAAGGCAATATTGTATGTCAAATAAAAAACAGAATTTACAAATGATCCGGTCCCAGTCAAGTGGACACACAAAATAAATAAAATTTATGACCCAATCGGTTCATTACTCTGATTGGGTTTTTAAGTTGTTTAGTAATTCAT